>JBEBWH010000050.1:0-13648 GCA_040392305.1 Bradyrhizobium sp.
TCGGCGCGCAGCGGCGAGTCCACGAACAGGCGGGGACTGGCGAAATCGGCAAGCGGCATGAGACTGTCATCCATGGGGGCGGCCGTTTTTAGCGCAGTCAGGGCCGATTGCCAGCGAGCCGCGCGGTGAATCGCCGCGCAATTGCCCCAATCCACCCCCATTCCACGGGGTGTTAAGCCTTCGCAGGGATCGTAAAGGTTTACTGAAGCCGTTGCGCGTGGGCGGAGCGCAGGAGGCCTTGCGCATATATGCAGAGGTCAGTGGTGGCATCCCGTTGACAGGGCTGCCGGATATCGCAACCCGTAATTCGCCGGAGGTGCATTTGACCATTCGTCGCCTGATTGTTCCGCTGGCTGCGGTTGCCGTCGCTGCTTTCGTCGCCGAGGCGTCGGCCCAGGGGGCCTTTCCCGCTCCGCTGCCTGGCGCGGCGCAAAATTCGTCCTCGCCCTTTCCGCCGGTCAACGGTGCGCCCCAGCGGGCGGCGCAGCCGTCGCCGTTTCCGCCAGTGAACCAGACGGCGGCCGCACCGGCGCAGTCGCCTTTCCCGCCGGTCAACGCCGCACCGGCGAGCTCCGCGTTCGATCGTGGCGCGGCGCCGCTGTCCGGAGGGTTCACGCCGGCCACGCCGCCGCAGCCGTCGCAACAGCAGCAGGCCGCAGCCGAGAAGTGCATGCAGGATTTCGCGCCGCTGCGTAAAGAAGCCGAGC
Source organism: Bradyrhizobium sp. (assembly GCA_040392305.1). Taxonomy (GTDB): domain Bacteria; phylum Pseudomonadota; class Alphaproteobacteria; order Rhizobiales; family Xanthobacteraceae; genus PRO6. Next base: position 708 of record JBEBWH010000050.1, read on the forward strand.
GGCGCGGCGGCCTCATCAAGAACGCCAGCGACCGCAAGGCGCCGCCTTCCGAAGCCTGCAAGCTGATCGGCGACTACGCGCAGGCTGAAGTCAATATGATCAAATATGTCGAGAAGAACGGCGAGCGTTGCGGCATTCCGGCGGATATCGCCAAGCAGTTGAGTGCAAGCCACAAGAACACGCTGCAGCTACGCGGCAAGGTGTGCAGTGCGGCGGCGCAAATGCAGCAACGCCGTCCCGCTGCCCCCAGCCTGAGCGAGGCGCTTGGCTCCACCGCGATGCCGGAAGCCAAGATTTCGACACGTGGCGGCAGCACCTTCGACACGCTGAGCGGCAACGTGTTGCAGCGCTGATCGGCGCAGGACGACGATATGACGAGCAATGTGACGCTCCGGGTTGCGGATTCGACCCATAACTGGGTCGATACCCGCGCCCCGGCGTGGATGCGGCCATATCTGCGGCTCTCGCGCCTCGACCGGCCGATCGGCTCCTGGCTGTTGCTGATGCCATGCTGGTGGGCGGCGGCGCTGGCGGCGGGCATGGCGCAAGACCTCTCCAATCTGCCGTTGCATGCGGCCCTGTTTTTCGTCGGCGCATTCGCGATGCGTGGCGCCGGCTGCACCTGGAACGACATCACCGACCGTCACCTCGACGGCAGCGTGGAGCGGACGCGCTCGCGGCCGATCCCGTCGGGACAGGTCAGCGTCGCGCAAGCCGCGATCTTTCTTGTGTTGCAGGCGCTGGTCGGGTTCGCCGTGCTGTTGCAGTTCAATGCGTTCACAGTTGCGCTCGGCATCGCATCGCTTCTGATCGTCGCGGTCTATCCGTTCATGAAACGGATCACTTACTGGCCGCAGATCGTGCTCGGTCTCGCCTTCTCGTGGGGGGCGCTGATGGGATTCGCCGCCGAGTTCGCGCGCGTTCCGCTTGCGGCGGTCGTGCTCTATGCGGGCTCGATCGCGTGGGTGATCGCCTATGACACGATTTACGCGCATCAGGATCGCGAGGACGACGCGCTGATCGGTATCAAGTCGACCGCGCGGCTGTTCGGCGATCGCACGCGGCCGGCGCTGATGTTGTTTTACGGGCTGGCCATAGCGCTGATCGGCGCGGCGCTGGGTCTGGCGGGAGCCGGCTGGTTGGCATGGCTCGGCCTTGCCGGTTTCGCGGCGCATCTCGCCTGGCAGATCAAAAGCCTCGACATCTACGACGGCGCGCTGTGCCTGCGGCTGTTCAGGTCCAATCGTGACGCGGGCCTGATTCTGTTCGCAGCGCTCGTCATCGACGCCATGCTAAGGGCGGCGTAATCCGCCCCCTAGTCGCGGGCGATGATCTCGCGCTCGCCGCGATAGACAGCCATCGTGCTGATCGGCCGCCCGACGCGGCGACGCATCAGGATGCCGGGGCGACGCCATTTCACCGCGTTGCGGCGGCGGCGACGCAGCGTCGGCTCGCATTCGTCGCGCGTGTCGTCGGCGATCTCCGGCAGCGCCAGCACGCGGCTCCACAATGCGGATGCGTGATCGAGTTCGGCTGCATCGTCGGTCGCGAGCAGCGGGATCGACAGCGACGGATCGCGATGCACCAGCACGACCATGCTTGCGTCATGGGTCGTTCGGCGCGCAATGCCGAGAAAGTCGCGCATCCGCACGTTGATCGCCATGCGCATGCCCTGCAATGAACGACGCAGCACGATCCGTTCGCTGTGCAGTTCGATCTGTCTGATATGGCCGTCCGCGCGCGCATCATGCGCATCGAAGCGGATCGGCATGGTGAGAGGGTCGAGCCGCAATGCGCGGCCCGACCCGGCGGGGCAAACCCCGCTTGTTGCTTGACGCCTCATTTTGTCTCCCCGCCGGGATTATTCTCCCGGTCGATGCGAAGACCATAATGCCGGCGCGGTCGGAGCCGGCTTAACAAGCCTGGTTAATCATCCTTCACCGGCGGACATGATTGACAGGCCCTTGCCAGAGTCTGAACAATTTCTTGGCATGACCGCTTGCGAATGGTTGAAGTCCGCGCCAAACAGGCACATTTCCAACTGCCGGGCCGTCCCCGGCCGGAGCGCTGCGGCCGGGCCGGCAATGCCGGTTCCGCCATGATGGAGGATTGATCTCGTGACGTCTTCACAGGATGCGAATGTGCTTTCCTCGCACGCGGGACAGTCCGACCTGCTCGATCAGACCGCGCTGTCCGATCTGGCCCAGCGTCTGGTGGAGGCGGCGAAGCGCGCGGGCGCGGATGCGGCCGATGCCGTTGCGGTGCGCGGCATGTCGCAGAATGTCGAGGTGCGTGACGGCAAGGTCGAGGAGTCCGAGCGGTCCGAAGGCGACGATGTCGGCCTGCGCGTGATTGTCGGGCGCAAGCAGGCCGTCGTATCCACCAACGATGTCGGCGGCGACGTGAATCAGCTCGCAGCACGGGCGGTGGCGATGGCGCGCGTTGCCCCTGACGACGAATATGTCGGGCTGGCTGACGAACATCTGCTGGCGAGAAACTTTCCCTCGCTCGATCTGCTCGATCCCGAAGTGCCGTCGGTCGATGCGCTGGAGCAGCGCGCCCGGGCGGCCGAGGATGCCGCGTTGTCGGTCAAGGGTGTCGCGAAGTCGGGCGGCGCTTCGGCTTCAGCCGGCATCGGCGGTATGGTGCTCGTCACCTCGACCGGATTTCATGGCGCCTATCTGCGCTCAAGTCAGGGCATCTCGATGACGGCGATCGCCGGCGAGGGCACCGGCATGGAGCGCGACTATGATTTCACCGCGGCGCTTCATGCCGCCGATCTCGAGGCTCCGGAAGTCATTGGTCGCAGCGCGGCCGAGCGCACGGTGGCGCGTCTCAATCCGCGGAAGGTTGCAACCTGCAAGGCGCCCGTGGTGTTCGATCCCCGCGTCGCGGGATCGCTCGTCGGGCATCTCGTTAGCGCCGTCAACGGCGCCTCGATCACGCGCAAGACCAGCTTCCTGAAAGATCGCCTGGGCCAGCGGCTTTTTGCCGGCGGCATTCGCATCGTCGACGATCCGCTGCGCGTGCGCGGCCTGCGCTCGCAGCCTTTCGACGCCGAAGGCGTGGCGGTGAAGCCGCTCGCCATTGTCGACGACGGCGTGCTGACATCCTGGCTGCTTGATTGCGCGAGCGCTCGCGAGCTTGGCATGACGACGACCGGGCACGCTCATCGCGGGGTGTCGTCATCGCCATCGCCCGGCGCCTACAATCTGCATCTGGCGGCGGGCGCCCGGACGCCGGCCGAACTGATTTCCGATATCAAGCAGGGCTTTTATATCACCGACCTGATCGGCTCCGGCGTCAACGGCGTCACCGGCGACTACAGCCGCGGCGCGAGCGGCTTCTGGATCGAGAACGGCGAAATTACCTATCCGGTCAGCGAGGTGACGATCGCCGGCCATTTGCTGGAGATATTCAGGTCGCTGACCCCCGCCAGTGATCTTCGGTTCCGCTATGGCGTCAATGCGCCGACGGTTCTGGTCGAAGGGCTGACCATTGCCGGACGCTAACGCCCCCATCGCAAACAGACTTGGTGGCGGGCGCGATCTTGCCGCGCTGGTCGATACCGTGCGCGAGGCGGGCGAGCTGGCGCGGCGCATGTTCCGCACCGAAATGCGGACCTGGACCAAGGGCGCATCATCGCCGGTGTCGGAGGCGGATATCGCCGTCAACGATCTGATCCTGCGGCGGCTGCGGGCCTTCGCCCCGGATGACGGCTTGCTGTCGGAAGAAAGCGCGGACGATGCATCGCGCCTCGCAAAATCCCGAGTCTGGATCATCGATCCGATCGATGGCACCCGTTCTTTCATCGCGGGGCAGCCGGACTGGGTGGTCAGCGTCGCGCTGGTCGAAGAGGCACGGCCGGTTGCGGCTGCCGTCTATGCGCCGGTCAGCGGCGAACTGTTTGTCGCGGCGCGCGGGCAGGGCGCGGCGGCCAATGGTAAGCCGATCCGGGCGACCGTCGGCACCGCGCTCGACGCCAGCCGTCTGGCCGGACCGAAACCGCTGATCGACAGCCTCGGCCTGACGCCCGCGGGCGGGAAGCTTCATCCCCGCATCGGATCGCTGGCGTTGCGGATCTGCCGGGTCGCCGATGGCCGGATCGACGCGGCTTTTGCGACCGGCAACAGCCGGGACTGGGACCTTGCCGCGGCGGATTTGATCGTGAATGAGGCCGATGGTAGGTTGACGTCGCTCGCTGGCGAGCCTCTCGTTTACAATCAACCGGCTGCAACCCATGGAGTATTGACTGCGGCCGGTCGCGATCGTCATGCCATGATCGTGGCCCGGTTGCAGAATTATCCCATGCGCTGAGCGTGGCCCTTTTGCCATCCCGGCGTGCCGGAACTTCAGGCGCTCGGGGCCGGCGATGAGGCGATGAAGGTATGACGTCCGCTCTAGTCGGCGGCGGGCAGGTTTTTTGGCAATTTAGTCTGTCCATTGGCCAGACGTTATGAGGTGCGGCGGACGCCGCAGAAAACAACGAATGTCCGACACGCAGCAACTGCTTCATCTGGTCATCGGCGGGGAACTGACCGATTTGGAAAACGTCACCTTCAAGGATCTCGACAAGGTCGATATCGTCGGCGTCTATCCGAACTACGCAGCAGCGTATGCCGTCTGGAAGGCCAAGGCGCAGCAGACCGTGGACAACGCCCATGTGCGCTACTTCATCGTCCATCTGCATCGCCTGCTTGATCCCGCTCAGACAGCAAAGCCGTCTGCCTGAGAATGTCGGTCCGAAAACTGATACGGTCGGGCTGGGTCCAGCAGCTCGCCGGCTTCATCGCGGCCGAATATCTGCGGCTGGTGTGGCTGACCAATCGCGTCCGCTACGACCCGGTGGACGTGTATGACATCGTCGAGCCGCACATGCCGCTGATCATCTCCTTCTGGCATGGCCAGCATTTCATGATGCCGTTTCTCAGGCTGCGGCGTCATAGCGCCAAGGTGCTGGTGTCGCGCCACGCGGATGGCGAGATCAACGCCATCGCGGCGGGCCGGCTCGGCATCGGCGCGGTGCGCGGCTCCGGCGATCATGGCCGCGAATTTCACCGCAAGGGCGGTGTCAGCGCGTTCAAGGAGATGGTGCGCACGCTCGGTGAGAACGTCAACATGGCGCTGACCGCCGACGTGCCGAAAGTGGCGCGCAAGGCCGGGCTCGGCATCATCATGCTGGCGCGCGAATCCGGCCGTCCCATCGTTCCGGTGGCGATCGTGACCAGCCGCTTCGTCCGGCTCAACAACTGGGACCGGACCGTGATTCCGCTGCCGTTCGGAACGTGCCTGATCATGGGCGGCGAGATCGTCACCGTGCCGCCGGATGCCGATGCCGCCGCGATGGAGGCGGCGCGCGCCAAGCTTGAAGCCGAACTCAACGCGGCCCAGCGCCGCGCCTACGCGGCCATCGGCCGTCCCGATGGGATGAGCGATGGATAGTCCGCTGCCGCTGACACTGCGTGCCTATCGCAAACTGTCGGCAGCGGCGGCGCCGCTCACGGGCGTCATCATCCGTCGCCGGCTCAGGCGCGACAAGGAGGATGCCGCCCGCGTCGATGAGCGCCGCGGCATCAGCGCGCTGTCGCGTCCGCGAGGCGCGCTGATCTGGATTCACGGTGCAAGCGTCGGCGAGGTGCTGGCCGCAGCGGCGCTGGTCGGGGAATTGCGGCGGCGCGGTTTTCGCATTCTGCTGACGTCGGGAACGACCACGTCGGCGGCGATGGTGGCGCGACGCTTTCCGCCCGACATCATCCATCAGTTCATTCCGTATGACGCGCCGCGCTTCGTGGCGCGTTTCCTCGAACACTGGCGACCCGATCTCGCGCTGTTCATCGAGTCCGATCTCTGGCCGAACCTCATTCTTTCATGCGCGGCGCGGCGCGTGCCGATGGTGTTGATCAACGGCCGCATGTCGCCGCGTTCGTTCCCGCGCTGGCAGCGGCTGTCGCAGACGATCGGCGCGCTGCTCGGGCGCTTCGATGTCTGTCTCGCCCAATCGGACACCGATGCGGCGCGGTTCTCGGCTCTCGGCGCCCGCGATGTCGTCGTCACCGGCAATCTCAAGCTCGATGTCGAGGCGCCGCCCGCCGACCGCGCGCGGCTGGACCGGCTGCTGGCGGTGACGCGCGGCCGCCAGGTGATGGTCGCGGCATCCACACATCCGGGCGAGGAAGAAATCATCGCTGCCGCGCATCGGCGGCTCGCGCAACGCTTCCCCTCGCTGCTCACGGTGATCGTGCCGCGTCATCCCGCGCGCGGCGAGCAGGTGGCGCAGACGGTCGTCGATGCGGGGCTGCATGCGGCGCTGCGCTCGCGCGAGCAACTGCCCTCGGCCACGACCGATATCTATGTCGCCGACACCATGGGCGAACTCGGCCTGTTCTATCGGCTGGCGCCGGTGGTGTTCATGGGTGGCTCGCTGGTGGCTCATGGCGGGCAGAACCCGATCGAGGCGATCAAGCTTGGCGGAGCGATCGTTCATGGGCCGCATGTCTTCAACTTCGCCGAACTTTATGACGAACTCGACCGCGCCGGCGGCGCGATGGTGGCCGCCGACGAGAACGCCGTCGTCAAACAGATCGGCGCATTGCTCGCCGATCCGGTGGCGCGGCAGCAGGCGCTGGCGGCGGCCGAAAACGTCGTCACGATTCTCGGCGGCGGATTGCAGCGCACGCTGGCGGCATTGCAGCCCTATCTGATGCAGATGCGTCTCGAGCAGGATCACAGCGATGCATGAGCCTGCCTTCTGGTATCGGCCGCCGTCATGGCTGTCGCGCCTGCTGGCGCCGGCGGCCTCGGTCTACGGCCGGATCGCGCTGCGCCGTCTTGATAGGGAGGGGGAGCGCGCGGGCATTCCGGTGCTGTGCGTGGGCAATTATCATGTCGGCGGCGCAGGCAAGACGCCGACGGTCATCGCGCTGATGGAACTGCTGCGCGAAATGGGCGAGACGCCGGTGATTGTCAGCCGCGGCTATGGCGGCCGGCTGCGCGGGCCGGTGGCGGTCGATGCGAAGCGCCACACCGCCGCCGATGTCGGCGACGAGCCGCTGCTGCTGGCGGCGCGGCTGCCCGTTGTCGTGGCGCGCGACCGTGCGGCCGGCACCCGCTTTGCGCGACGGCATGGCGCGAGTGTCGTGGTGCTCGACGACGGTTTCCAGAATCCGTCATTGCACAAGGATGCCTCGCTGATCGTCATCGACGGCCATCGCGGCATCGGCAATGGCTGCGTATTTCCGGCGGGACCGCTGCGTGCGCCGCTTCTGCCGCAGATGGAGCGGACCGACGCGCTGATCGTGATCGGCAACGGCACTGCGGCGGACGCCGTGATGACCGAGATCGCCAGCCATGGCGGCAAGGTGTGGCGGGCCTATCTCGCCCCCATCGAGGCGGCGCTTGCCCCGCTGCGGAACCGGCGCGTGCTGGCCTTTGCCGGGATCGGCGACCCGCAACGTTTTTTTGCGACATTGCGCGACAACGGGATCGATGTCGTCGAGACGCGGGCGTTCGCCGATCACCACCCTTACGTCGAAAGTGAGATCAGCAATCTCCTGAACATCGCCATGCAGCGCGCGCTGATCGTGGTGACGACGGAAAAGGACATGGCGCGGCTGCGCAGCAATCAGGCGTTGACCGCGCTGGCCGAGCAGATTGCGACTTTTCCGGTCACGCTGGGCTTTTCCGATGAAGACGGCGTCAAAGCGTTTCTTGGCAGAAGGCTGTCCGACGCGCGCTCGTCCGGCATGGTCAGGCCCTAGCTTTTCCAGTCGGAGGGTAATGCCGCTCGAGCACCGCCGCGGGGGTCGCATAAGCCTCCTGGCGGTCGACGCTCCAGTATTTCAGCTCATCGAGCGGGATGCGCGCCCCGGTGACGGCGCAGACCACGTAGGAGCCCGGCGTCAGCACGCGGAAATCGCCATCGAGATACTGAATTTTGGCCTCGCCCTGACTTGAAGGGCCGAATCGGTTCAGCACGCTTGTTCTCCTCGCGCCGGCTGGATCACGCCGCTGTCCATAGATAAGGGCTGGCGGCGATCTGGTAAACTCCTGCGGCGAGGGCCGTCAGAACAAATTGCCCTGTTCGCCGCCCGTGCGTCGCGCCGCCTTTGCCGGGGCCGAGCGCGGCGCGGGCGTGGAAGCGGCATCGGGCGAATCCGCCGTCGCGCCGATGCGTCCGTCGGCAAACTCGATATCGAGCCGTGCGCCGGCGGCGACCGCGCCTGCGCTCCGCAGCGGCTGGCCATGGGCATCGCGCACCAGTGCAAAGCCGCGCGCCAGCACGTTGCGGTAGGAAAGCGCATCGAGAATCTGCCCGATATGGGCAAGACGCTGCCCCCGCTGCTGGATCGACGCAGTGAGCGCGCGGCGGCCCTGTTCCGCGCAGCGATCGAGGCGGTTCCGGTCGGCGGCGAGGCGGTGGCGGTGGGCGCTGGCATTGGCGCGGAGCGAGGCCTGAAGGCGCGCGCTCCAGTTGTCGAGCCGGTCGCGGCGGGTGCGGAGCTGGATGCGCAATCCTTGACTGACGCGCCGGTCAAGCTGCCGGAGCTGATCGTCGGCGCGTTCGATCTGGCCGAGAAGCGTACGCAAGGTCAGGCCTGCGGCGACGCGGGACAGCCGCCGGTCGTGCAGATGGGTGTTGGCGCGCAGCGCGCGCGGCAATGCCGCGCCGACCTGATCGACGCGCTGGCGCGGCAGTGCGAGCAGGCCTTCGGGGGAGGGCAGGGCCCGCGCCGCGGCGCGCAGCTCGGTGCGGCGCCCCTCCTGTCCGCGCTGCCAGCACAGCGCCATGCGGCGCGCCAGCGAAGTGATCTCGACGGCCAGTTCGGCGCGCACCGGCACCGCCATTTCCGCCGCCGCGGTCGGTGTCGGGGCGCGGCGGTCGGCGGCGAAATCGATCAGCGTGACGTCGGTTTCGTGCCCGACGGCCGCAATCAGCGGGATCATGCTGTCCGCCGCCGCGCGCACGACGATTTCCTCGTTGAACGACCAGAGGTCTTCCAGCGAGCCGCCGCCGCGCGCGACGATCAGCAGATCGGGGCGGGGGATGTCGCCGTCTTCAGGCAGCGCGTTGAAGCCGCGAATGGCGGCCGCGACCTGTTCGGCGGAGCCTTCGCCCTGCACCCGCACCGGCCACACCAGCACGCGGCGCGGGAAGCGGTCGGCAAGGCGATGGAGGATGTCGCGGATCACCGCGCCGGTCGGCGAGGTCACGACGCCGATCACATCCGGCAGCCAGGGCAGAAGCTGCTTGCGGGCCTCGTCGAACAGCCCTTCGGCGGCGAGCTTCTTCTTGCGCTCTTCCATCAGCGCCATCAGCGCGCCAACGCCCGCCGGCTCCAGCGCCTCGATCACGATCTGGTATTTCGAGGAGCCGGGGTAGGTCGTGAGCTTGCCGGTCGCCACCACCTCAAGCCCTTCCTGGGGCTTGAAGCGCATGCGGCCATGGACGCCCTTCCAGATCACCGCCTCGATCTTGGCGCTTTCGTCCTTGAGCGCGAAATAGCAGTGGCCGGAGGCGTGCGGCCCGCGAAAGCCGGAAATCTCGCCGCGCACGCGGACATGACCATAGGCGTCCTCGACGGTGCGCTTGAGCGAGGACGACAGTTCGGAAACCGTGAACTCGACGAGATTGGCGCGAAGGTCGGAGGTTGCAGTCATGCTCGATCTATTCTTTTGTCGGTGCGGAACAGCCATGTTACACGGTTTCGCGATGCACTTAACCCGCTGCGGGTGGAGGTGCCAAGGTCGTCGCGCCGGATGCTTCTGCAGGCGCCCCCGCTCTATCTGGTCTGGTTTGCTCGATGAATATTCTTCTGCTCGGGTCCGGCGGCCGCGAACATGCGCTGGCCTGGAAAATCGCGGCCTCGCCGCTTGTGGATAAGTTTTGGTGCGCGCCCGGCAATGCCGGCATCGCGCGTGAGGCGGTCTGCATTCCGCTTGATGCGGCCGACCATGGCGCGGTGATCGATTTCTGCCAGCGCGAGAGCGTCGACCTCGTTGTGGTGGGGCCGGAGGCGCCGTTGGCGGCGGGGCTGGTCGATGATCTCGACACCGCCGGCATCACCGCTTTCGGGCCGAGCCGCGCCGCGGCGATGCTGGAAGCCTCCAAGAGCTTCACCAAGGCGCTGTGCCGCGAGCGCGGCATTCCGACGGCCGCTTACGAGGCATTCGCGGAGGCTGAACCGGCGAAAGCCTATGTCCGCCAGCAGGGCGCGCCGATCGTGGTCAAGGCCGACGGTCTTGCCGCCGGCAAGGGCGTGACGGTGGCGACCAGCGTCGAGGAGGCCGAGGCCGCGATCGACGCGATCTTCACCGAGCCCGGCGCGGCGGTGGTGATCGAGGACATGCTGGTCGGCGAGGAAGCCTCATTCTTCGTGTTGTGCGACGGCGAGCACGCGCTGCCGCTCGCCACCGCACAGGATCACAAGCGTGCATTCGACGGCGATCAGGGGCCGAACACCGGCGGCATGGGTGCCTATTCGCCCGCTCCGGTGATGACGGATGCGATGTGCAAACGCGCGATGGACGAGATCGTGCTGCCGACGCTGGACGCGATGCGCGCGCGCGGCACGCCGTTCAAGGGCGTGCTGTTCGCCGGGCTGATGATCACCGACGAAGGCCCGAAGCTGATTGAATACAATGTCCGCTTCGGCGATCCGGAATGCCAGGTTCTGATGCTGCGGCTGATGTCCGATATCGTGCCGGCGCTGCTCGCCGCCTGCGACGGCCTGCTGAACAGTTTCGATCTGCGCTGGTTCCCCGAACCGGCGCTGACCGTGGTGATGGCGGCGCGCGGCTATCCGGGCAGTTACCCGAAAGGCTCGCGGATCGAGGGCCTCGCCGAGGCCGCGCAGGTCGAGGGGGTCGAGATTTTCCACGCCGGCACCAAAGCGGAGGGCGATGCCATTACGGCCAATGGCGGTCGCGTGCTCAACGTCACCGCCAGCGGGCCGACGATCGGCGAGGCGCAACGCCGCGCCTATGAGGCCGTGGATCGTATCCGCTGGCCGGAAGGGTTCTGCCGTCGCGATATCGGCTGGCGTGCGGTGGAGCGGGAACGGGACGCGCACGTCTAGTATCGCTGCAACCTGTTCACGGACGTCGAAAACCGGGTACTAAATTCATGTATCCCGGGCGCGCTGCGATACGCAGTATTGCTGCGCAGACCCGCGATCGCCACGATGTGCTGAAGTCTGTAACGGCCCCGGATCGGCTGCGCGCCGCGACGTCCGGGGCGCAGGGGAGAAAGCATCTATGCCCGATCTTGCCGATCTGTTTCCCGGTTTCGCATCCGAATGGATCTCGACGGCGGGCGGCCGCATCTTCGCGCGGGTGGGCGGTGACGGGCCGCCATTGCTGCTGCTGCACGGCTATCCGCAGACCCATGTGATGTGGCATCGCGTCGCCCCGGCGCTGGCCGAGAGGTTCACGCTCGTTGTCCCCGATCTGCCGGGTTACGGCTGGTCGGACGTGCCGCGCAGCGATGCCGAGCATACGCCTTACACCAAGCGCGCGATGGCGCGGGTGATGGTCGAGGTGATGGAGAAGCTCGGTCACGCGCATTTCGCGCTGGCGGGGCACGATCGCGGCGGGCGCGTCGCCTATCGGCTGGCGCTCGATCATCCGGGGCGGCTGTCGCGCCTCGCCGTGCTCGATATCCTGCCGACTTATGATTACTGGTCGCGGATGGATCGCGCCTATGCGCTGAAGATCTATCACTGGCCGTTTCTGGCGCAGCCCGAGCCGCTGCCGGAAACCCTGATCGGCGGCAACCCGGAATTCTACCTCAAGCACGTCATGGCGAGCTGGACCGCCGCGCGCTCGCTCGATGCGTTCGATCCGCGTGCGCTTACGCATTATCTGACCGCGTTCCGCGACCCGCTGCGCATTCATGCCAGTTGCGAGGATTACCGCGCGGGCGCCTATGCTGATTACGAGCACGACAGGGCCGACCGCGAGGCGGGCAACAAGATCACGCCGCCGATGCTGGCGCTGTGGGGCGGGGCGGCGATCGCTGCGGCCGCGGCGCCGCCGCTGGCGTCATGGCAGCAATGGGCCACGGACGTCGCCGGCGTCGCGATCGAGTCCGGTCACTTCATGGCCGAAGAAAATCCCGAGGCGACCGCCGCGGCGCTGCTCAAATTCTTGTCATAACGGTCGCTATCGCCGCATTTTGAAGAAATCGCGCAGCAGGCTTGCCGCCTCGCTCTCGCACAGGCCGGGGTAAATCTCCGGCCGGTGGTGGCAGGTCGACGCCGAGAAGAAGCGCACGCCCGATTCGACGCCGCCCCCCTTGGGGTCGGTTGCGGCGTAATACAGCCTGCGGATGCGCGCGAAGGAGATTGCGGCGGCGCACATGGTGCAGGGTTCCAGCGTCACATAGAGGTCGCAGTTGACCAGCCGCTCATTGCCGAGCCGGTTTGCCGCTTGCCGCAGCGCCAGGATTTCCGCGTGCGCGGTCGGATCGCGGTCGGTCAGGGTGCGGTTGGCGGCCCGTGCGACGATGGCGCCGTCCTGCACGATCACGCAGCCGATCGGCACTTCACCCGCCTCGGCGGCCGTCCGGCCGAGCGCCAGCGCGGTTTCCATGAAAGAACGTGCCGTCATGCCTCGTCTCGCGTGAAATACTCTGATAGGGAAACGCCGTGTTTCACAGCGAGAGATGTCATGCCCCGCGACAAGGATAAAAACAACGGCCGTCCGCGTCGCCCGTCGGGCGCGCCTTCGCGCGGCAAGGCCGGCCCTCGCGGCGGCAAGGGCGGCAGCAAAGGTGGTTCCAGCGGCTCCTTCAGGTCGCCGCGCGACGGTCGTCGCGAGGCGGAGGCCGGCTCGGAATGGAAGCCGCGCAGCGCGCGCGCCGGTGGTAAGCCGTCCGGCGCGAAGGGCGCGGGATTCGGTCCGCGCTCCTCGGAAGGCAAGCGGCCTTACGCGCCCAAGCCTTA
>JBEBWH010000051.1:0-13336 GCA_040392305.1 Bradyrhizobium sp.
TCGTCGACCAAGTCCTCGACCGGTCACCTGCTTGGCGCGGCCGGCGCGATCGAGGCGATCTTCAGCGTGCTGGCGATTCGCGACAACATCGCGCCGCCCACCATCAATCTCGACAATCCGTCGGTCGAAACCGCGATCGATCTGGTGCCGCACAAGGCGCGTCCGCGCGAGATCAATATCGCACTGTCGAATTCGTTCGGCTTCGGAGGAACGAACGCGTCCCTGATCCTGCGTCGTGTCAACGACTAAGGCATGATCCTTCCGGATCATCACCGTTTCGCCGTATTGGGCGACAATTCCTGAAGTAACGTTCGTATCGGGATTGGGCGAACATACTTGAGGACCGGCCGCAACTGCGGCAACGTCTGAACCGAAAGGACATCGGGTTGCATCGATGAGTCAGAGGCCCATTTCTCCGCGAAGCCCGCGCGCGGCGCTTGAGCCCGAACGTGTGCCGCCGCCGCCGAAGCGTTCGGCGAGTGCGCGCAATCCTATCGTCATCGTCGGCAACGCCATCTTCACGCTGATCCTCGTCGCCATGATCGCGGCCGGCGGCGGCTACTTCTACATCAAGCAGCGGCTCGATGCGCCGGGGCCGCTGACCGAGGAAAAGATCGTCAACATTCCCAAGGCGGGGATGGGCGACGTCGCCGAGATTTTGCAGCGCAACGGCGTGATCGAGAACAATCGCTGGACGTTCTTCGCCGGCGTGTTCGCGATGAAGGCGCGCTCCGACCTGAAGTCGGGCGAATACGCCTTCGCCAAATCGGCGAGCCTGCGCGACGTTATCGATACGCTGGTCGACGGCAAGGTGGTGCAGCACACGTTCACCATTCCCGAAGGGCTGACCTCGGAGCAGATCGTCGCGCGGCTGATGGAGAACGACATCCTCGCCGGGACGGTGAAGGACGTGCCGCGCGAGGGCTCGCTGTTGCCGGAGACCTACAAGTTTCCGCGCGGCACCACGCGCGATCAGGTCGTCCAGCGCATGCAGCAGGCGCAGCGTCGCGTCGTCAACGAGGTGTGGGAGCGGCGCGCGACCGACATTCCGGTCAAGACGCCCGAGCAGCTCGTCACGCTCGCCTCGATCGTCGAGAAGGAAACCGGCCGCGCCGACGAGCGCAGCCGCGTCGCCTCCGTGTTCGTCAACCGGCTGCGCCTGAAGATGAAGCTGCAGTCCGACCCCACCATCATCTACGGCCTCGTGGGCGGGCGGGGCACGCTCGGCCGGCCGATCCGGCGCAGCGAGATCACGCAAGCCACGCCTTACAACACCTATGTGATCGCCGGCCTGCCGCCGGGCCCCATCGCCAATCCCGGCCGCGCCTCGCTGGAGGCGGTGGCCAATCCGGCGCGCACGCGCGACCTCTATTTCGTCGCGGATGGCACCGGCGGACATACCTTCACCGAGAATTACGAGGCGCACCAGAAGGGCGTCGCCAGACTGCGGGCGATGGAACGCCAGCAGCAGAACGACACCGCCGAGCCGCCCGAGGAGCCGGCCGAGCCGCCCGCCACCGCCGCGCCCGAGGAATCGACCGCGACCACCCCGCCGGCCGCCAATGCCAAATCCGGCCGCACGCCGCCGCGCAAGCGCGCGCCCAGCAGCAAGGGCAACGCCAAAAACGGCGCGGCCGAAACCCCGCCGGCGCAGCAAGAGCGTGGGCAACAGACCGAGCCGTCCGCGCCGGGCTTGACCCGGCGTTTCATTTGCCCTGAAACGGCTGTCGTCCATCGACGGCTCCGCCGTCCCCCTGAAGGGCGTTGCCGGCCCCGTCGTAACGACCGGTCGCCGCCGCCCCGCCACAGGCCAGAAGAGGATCGCCATGACCTTGTCGAGCATGACCGGCTTTGCCCGCAGCCACGGGGCAAGCGGCGTGTGGGGCTTCGAGTGGGAGCTGAAGTCGGTCAACGCCAAGGGGCTCGATGTCCGCCTGCGTCTGCCGCCGGGGTTCGACGAGACCGAGGCCTTCGCGCGCAAGCGGGCGGCGGAGGCGCTGTCGCGCGGCACCGTCTACGCCAATCTGTCGGCGCGGCGTTCGGCGACGCCATCCACCGTGCGCATCAACGAGGACGTGCTCGCCGCGGTCGTCAAGGCTGCGAACGAGCTGTCGGGCCGGATCGGCGCGGCGCCGCCGACCACCGACGGGCTGCTCGCGGTGCGCGGCGTGATCGAGACGGTCGAGCCGGAGGCTGTCGAGCAGATCGACGAGGCCGCCAAGGCAGCGGTGGCGGCGGCGTTCGACGCGGCGCTGGCGAGCCTTGCCGATATGCGCAAACGCGAAGGCGCGACGCTCGGGCAGATCCTGCAACAGCGCATGAACGAACTGGAGGCGCTGGCCGGGCGCGCGGAGGCCGCGCCGGGGCGCAGCGCGGCGGCGGTCAAGGCGCGGCTCGCCGAACAGATCGCCGTGTTGCTCGAAAGCTCCGACCGGTTCGACGCCGACCGGCTCAATCAGGAAGCCATTCTGCTCGCGGCGAAAGCCGACATTCGCGAAGAACTCGACCGCATCGCCTCGCATATCGCGCAGACGCGCGAACTGCTCAGCAAGGGCGGGGCGATCGGCCGGCGGTTGGATTTTCTGGCGCAGGAATTCAATCGCGAGGTCAACACCTGCTGTTCGAAGTCGAACGATCTTGAACTGACCAATATCGGGCTCGAGATGAAAAGCGTCGTCGAGCAGTTTCGCGAGCAGGTGCAGAATCTGGAGTAGGACGATGGCGCGGGGGCGGATGGCATGACCGACAGCATGGAGCGGCGCGGGCTGATGTTCGTGTTGTCCTCGCCTTCGGGCGCGGGCAAGACGACGCTGTCGCGGCTATTGATCGAGCGCGTCGCGGGGCTTCGCATGTCGGTGTCGGTGACGACGCGCGCGATGCGCCCCGGCGAGGTCGAGGGCCGCGACTATTACTTCACCGACAAGGCGCGGTTCGAGGAGATGGCCCGGAGCGGCGATCTGCTCGAATGGGCGACCGTGTTCGACAACCGCTACGGCACGCCGCGCACGGCGGTGGAGGCGGCGCTGAGCGCGGGCGAGGATGTGCTGTTCGACATCGACTGGCAGGGCACGCAGCAACTGCGTGAAAAGGCCGGCGACGATGTCGTCAGCGTGTTCATTCTGCCGCCGTCGGCCGGCGATCTCGAAAAGCGGCTGCACACGCGGGCGCAGGATTCCGACGAGGTGATCCGCGGCCGCATGAGCCGCGCCGCGCATGAGATGAGCCATTGGGCGGAGTATGACTACATCGTCGTCAATCATGACGTGGAGACGGCCTTCGCCGAGCTGCGCGCGATCCTCAGCGCCGAGCGTTTGAAGCGCAAGCGGCGCACTGGGCTGACGGCCTTCGTGCGCGAACTGCAGCGGCAGCTTGAGACGTAACGGCGGGACAGGAAAACAAAACGCCCGGATCGTGATCCGGGCGTTTTGTTTTGTTAGAGCGTTTTCGTAGCGTTTCGGCGGAAGCTCGCCGAATGATGCTTCAGTTCGTCAGCATGATGCGGCCGACCACCTTGCCCGCGCGCAGCTGGTCGATCCATTTCTGCGTGTCGGCCATCGGCTCTTCCTTCATCGGCGGCATCGCCACCTTGCCGGCGCGCGCCAGCGCCATCAGTTCTTTCGTCTCGGCGAGCGTTCCGGTGACGAAGCCTTCCACGGTGATGCGCTTGTTGGTCCATTGCAGTACCGGCAGCGTGAAGGTGCCGCCCATCATGCCCGAGACGACAAGCTTGCCGCCGCGCGCCAGCGCGCCGACGCCGAATGCCATCGACTTCTCGTTGCCGGCGAAATCGACCACGCCGTCGAAGCCGCCGCCGCTGTCCTTCAGGAGCTGTTTGAGGACGCCCGTTTCAGTCGGATCGTAAGCCGCGCTGGCGCCGGCCTTGAGCGCGGCCGCGCGCGCCTCGGCCGACAGATCGGCCACCGTGATCGGCTGTTTGAACATCGCCCTGGCGAGCGACAGCCCCATCATGCCGACGCCGCCAAGCCCGATCAGCAGCAGGTTGCGCTGGCGCGGGCGATCGACCAGGCGCTTCAATGCGCCATAGGCGGTGACGCCCGAGCACATCAGGGTTGCCGCGAAATTGGTCGGCAGCGGATCGTAGTCGATGAGATACTTCGCATCCGGCACCAGCACGTGGCTGGCGAAGCCGCCGTCGATATTGACGCCGAGATAGCGCGCCTGTCCGCAGAGGTTCTCGTCGCCGGCGAGGCATTCGCGGCATTGGCCGCAGCCGATCCAGGGAAACACCGCCTTGCGCGCGCCGACAAGATCGGCCGGCGCATCCGGGCCGACCTCCTCGACCACGCCGGCGATTTCATGGCCGAGCGTGAAGGGCAGGGTGCGGCCCGCCGAGATGTCCGCCTTGCGGCCGCCGCCGAGATCGAAATAGCCGTCGTGAATGTGCAGGTCGGAATGGCACAGCCCGCAGCAGGCGATGCGGACCAGCACCTGCGCGCCGGTTGGCCTGGGCGTATCGACGATGGTCTCGCACAGCGGCGCAGCATATTGAACGACGGATTGGCGGCGCATCTGAACCATCGACGGCTCCTTGTTTTTCTATGTTGGTCTGCCGGAACTATTGGCCAATTCGCGGGCCATGGCAACAAAGCCGGAGACCGGCACCGTCTCGGCGCGGCGGGTGGGTTCGATGCCCGCAGCCTGCGTCAGGCGTATCGGATCGACGCCGAGCGACTTTAGGCTCTGGCGCAGCATTTTGCGGCGCTGGCCGAACGCGGCCTGGGTGATGCGCTCCAGCAGGCGGCGGTCGCACGGCTCGGGATCGGGGCGCGGGATCAGTTGCACGACGCTCGAGGTGACTTTCGGCGGCGGCACGAAGGCGCGCGGGCCGATGTCGAACAACAGCTTCGTTTCCGCGCGCCAGTTGGCGAGCACCGCGAGGCGGCCATAGGCTTCCTCGTTGTCGCCGGCGACGATGCGCTCGGCCACCTCGCGCTGAAACATCAGCACCATGGCATCGTACCATGGCGGCCAGGGTTCGGCCGAGAGCCAGCCGGTCAGGAGCGGGGTCGCGATATTGTAAGGCAGGTTGGCGACGATCTTGGCGCGCCGTCCGCCGAGCAGCGGGCGCGGATCGAACGTCATCGCGTCGGCGTTGACGATGGTGAGACGGCCGGGATAGCGCGCGGCGATCTGTTCGAGCGCAGGCAGCGCCCGCTCGTCGCGCTCCACCGCGATGACATGCGCCGCGCCGCCGGCGAGCAGCGCGCGGGTGAGGCCACCCGGACCGGGGCCGATCTCGATCACGGTGACGTCGTCGAGCGGCGCGGCGGCGCGGGCGATGCGGGCGGTGAGGTTGAGGTCGAACAGAAAATTCTGGCCGAGCGACTTGCGCGCCGACAGGCCATGCTGCGCGATGACCTCGCGCAGCGGCGGCAGATCGTCGATGGCGCTCATGCGGCCGCCGTCGCGGCCATGCGTTGCGCGAGCCGCAGCGCCGCGATCAGGCTCGACGGATTGGCGCGGCCGGTGCCGGCGATGTCGAACGCCGTGCCATGGTCGGGCGAGGTGCGGATGAAGGGCAGGCCGAGCGTGACATTGACGCCGTCGTCGAACGCCAGCGTCTTGATCGGGATCAGCGCCTGGTCGTGATACATGCCGACGGCGCAATCGTAGTGCGCGCGGGCCGCGGCGTGGAACATGGTGTCGGCGGGCAGCGGCCCGCGCACGTCGATGCCCTCCTTGCGCAGGGTGGCAATCGCCGGCGCGACGATGTTGCGGTCCTCAAGGCCGAGCGAGCCGTCCTCGCCGGCATGCGGATTGAGCCCGGCCACCGCGATGCGCGGATGCGCGATGGCGAAGCGGATTTTGAGATCGGCGGCCAGAATGCGCACGGTCTCGACGATGAGGTCGCTTGAGAGCTGCGCGATGGCGTCGCGCAGCGAGACGTGGATCGTGACCGGCACCACCGCGAGCGTCTCCGACCACAGCATCATCACCGGGCGCGGCACGACGCCGTTGCGCACCGCGAGTTCGGCGAGAAATTCGGTATGGCCGGGATGGGAGAAGCCGGCGCGATAGAGCACGCTCTTGGCGATCGGATTGGTGATGACGGCGCTTGCGTGCCCCGCATCGACATCGGCAACCGCCCGGCGGATGGCGGCGATGGCGAGCGGCGCGCTCGATGCGTCGGGCTTGCCGGGCAGGGCGGTGGCGCGCAGGCCGGCATCGCTGACCGGCAGCGCATCGGCAAAGGCGGCCTCGG
This sequence comes from Bradyrhizobium sp., assembly GCA_040392305.1. Classification (GTDB taxonomy): domain Bacteria; phylum Pseudomonadota; class Alphaproteobacteria; order Rhizobiales; family Xanthobacteraceae; genus PRO6. The sequence goes on from JBEBWH010000051.1 coordinate 6,224, forward strand.
CCTGCGCCGGCGTCACCTGCGCGATCGGCAGGTCGATGCCCTGTCCGGCGGCGCGTGTCCGGAGCAGCTCAGGATCGCCGATCAGATAGAACGGCGGCAGCTGCAGCTCATTCCGCCGCAGCCATGCCGCGATGGTGATGTCCGGCCCGATCCCGGCCGGCTCTCCGATGGTCAGCGCAAGCGGTTTGCTCATCGCGGGAATCGTGTCGCGTTGTCTGCGCCGGACGGGGACGGAGCCGACGCCCCGCAACCCCGTCAGCGATATTCGATCAAAGCCTGTTTGCGCAGGCTCTCGATATAGGATTTCGACTTGGCCTCGAATTTTTCCGCATAGAGCTTGTCGCGCGCGGCCTTTTTCTCGGGCGTGTCGGCTGCCGTCACCTTGCGTTCGCACAGCGCGACCATTTCGACGCCGTGGCGCGTCACTTCCGGCGGCGTCAGATGGCCGACCGGGGTCTTGTCGAGCAGGGCGCGCAGCGGCGGCGGGAGATCGGCGGACGTCTTGCTCACCGGCGGCCGCACGGCGGCGTTGCGCATCGAGCGGAACATGCGGATCGCATCGTCGCAGCTCTGGACGCGGGAGCGCATCGCTTCCGCCTCGCGCTTGCGCGCCTCGACGTTGCCGCCGCGCGGGACGATCAGCACGATCGGCCGCATCAGATATTCGAAGCTGTCGCCGTCCTTGCCGCTGTCGGTGAGCTGGATGGCGGACTCGACGGCCTTCTCGCCGACCATCAGGCTCTGGCCGAACCGGCCGCGCACCAGCGAGGACCACACCATGTCGGCGCGAATCCGGCTCTTGAGCGTATTCGCGCGAATGCCGCGTCCGGCCAGCGACTGCGTGAGCTGTTCGGCCGAGAGATTCATCCGCGATCCCATCGAGGCGAAAGCGGCGTCGATTTCGGCGGCGCTGGGGTCCACGCCGTAGCGTTTGCCTTCGCGAACCTTCAGCTTCTCGTCGATGAGATCCTGGATGATCTCCTTGCGGCTCGGCGCTCTCTGCGTCGTGAGCACCATCAGCTTGGTGCGCTGCTCGATGTCGAAATTGGTGATCGGCGCGCCGTTGACCATCACGGCGACCGATTGCGCCGAAGCGGGCGTCGCGACGCCGGCGAGCGCCAGCGCCGCAAGGCCGATTGCAGCCATCGTCACGGGGCGGAAGACAGAAAGAACATTCATCGTCGAAACCGTGGTTGTGCCGGGTTTGATGATGGGGCGCGCAAAGCCTGCCGGGGCAGGGCAGGCTTACTGCGTCGGCGGAGTCACGCTGGCGCTGGTGCTGCCAATGGTGCGCAGCCCGAGCTGCACCATCACGCGGTGGCTGAGGGCCGGCGGCGCGCCGCCAACCGTGTTCGAATAAGAGTAGTCGGTCACGTAGTTGACGCCAAGCACGAAGCAGTCGTCCACGTAACCCGCCCCGATGATGTACTGGTTGATCTTGTCAGCATCGAGATCCCAGCGCGCGCCGCCGGTCACGACCCAGTTGGAGTCGATCTTGATCGAGCCGGTGCCGAGAATGCCGTTGCGGCGCGTCAGGAAGCCGATCTCGGGCTGGGCGTCATAGTTGCCGTACAGGAGACTGACGGACCAGCGGTCGAAATTGGCGCGCGCTTCGGCCTCGAAGCGGCGGACATCCATCGTCGCCTCGTCGAAGCGGGCGCGGGTCGTGAAGGTATAGGTCCGGTTCGGCTGGTAGGAGAGGCGCGCCACATAGTCGGACCGCGACGTCTCCAGGCCGCTGTTGATGCCGGTGTTGGTGAGATTGCCGACGCCGTACGAGTTGAGCCCGAACAGATGGTAGGACTGGCCGAACAGCGCGCTGATGAAGCCGCCGCGGTCAAACTGGGTCGTGGCCTGCACGCCGACATTGGCGCGGCCCCCGCCCTCGACGCGATCCCAGCCGGAGAACTTGTCGACGCTGAACAGGTTGCTGTCGTCGAAGGTCAGGCTCTGCGCGTCTTCGTTGGGCAGCCGTCCGGCAAAGCTCTCGTTGGGGCGCAGGATGACCTGGGCGATCGGCTCGATGGTGGTGGTGCCCCAGGGCTGGGTGTTGATCCACGGATAGCGGTATTCGAGGCCGAGCGTCGGCATGAACCGCGCCACCGAATAGTCGCCGGTGGTGAGATAGTTGGAGACGCCGGGATCGTTCTTGATGTTGGCGCTGATCAGGTCGCCGCGCAGCGAGGCGAACGGCGTCCAGATCTGGCCGATCGGGTCGGTGAACGAGCGCCGCCACGTCACCTCGGCCGACAGCCGGGTGACGTCGCCGGGCACGCCGCGCAGCAGGCAGTGTTGCGGCGTGCGGGCGGCGGGATCAGCCGAGGTCGGCAGGCACATGAAGTTGTCGCGCGCGGTGACATTGGTCGCGGCGAAGGCGGATTGACCGCGCTGCAGGCTGGTGAAATTGGTGCGATAGCTCACCTCGCCGCCGAGCACGGGGTAGTTGAGCACGTTCGAATAGTCGATGACCGGGCGCACCCATGGAATCTGGCTCTGCACGTCGAGCGCCGAGAAGCCCTGCCAGTAATAGGTGCGGGCGTCAAAATAGCTGCGGTTGCCGACGCCGGTCAGATAGAGCTGCGAGGTCGCCTCGCTCGGCGTCGAGAGGAACGCGCCGTAGGGGTCGCGATAGCTCGCGAGGCTGTAGTCGAGGAAGAAATAGCGGTCGGTCAGCAAGACGCCGTCCCAGCCCCAGGTCCATTTGTCGTTGATGGCGAACTGGCCGTGCGTCTCCAACGCGCCGCGGAAATCGCGGTTGCCTTCCGGCGTCGGAAACTTGCCGGGATTGGTCTGGTTGATGCCGGTGGCGGAGATCGAATAGGCGCCGTCCAACAGCCGCTGCCGGAATTCGCCACGCACCAGCACGCCTTGCTCGGTGGTGATGCGCGGCGTCAGCGTGAAGTCGTAATCGGGCGCCAGCGCGAAATAGTAGGGGACTTCGACGCCCACGCCGTAGGAGGCGCTGTTGGTGGTGACCGACGGCATCAGGAAGCCGCTCTTGCGCTTCACCGTCGGGTCGGGCGTCGAGAAATAGGGGAAATAGGCGATCGGCGTGCCGAGGAATTCGAGGCGCGCGTCCTCGAAATACAGCATCTTCTCGCCCTGATCGTGAATGATGCGCGCACCCTTCACCTGCCACAGCGGCGGCTTCTTGGGGTTTTCCTTGCAGGCGGCGCAGGCGGTGTAGACGCCGTTCTGGAACACCGTGAAGCGGCCGTCGCTGCGATCTGCGCGCGTTGCGGCCATGCGGGTGTTGTCGGCGGTATCGACGCGCAGCGAATCGACGAAGCCGTCGCGATAGCCGTCGCTGAGATCGATCAGATTGGCGTAGGTGATGCGGCCGCTTTCGTCCGTCATGCGGACATTGCCCTCGGCGCGCAGACGCTTGGTCTTCTGGTCGTAGACGACCTTGTCGGCCTCGACGGTCGAGCCGTTGTAGTAGAGCTGCACGCTCCCGACGGCCGACACCTGCGAGTTGGTATAATCGTAATTGACCTCGTTCGCCTGCACGAGCATCTGCCCGTCGTGCCTTGCCGGCGGCGGCTTCGGACGCTGCGGAACGCGGTTATAGGTGAAGCCCTGGGCGATGGCCGGCGCCGGCATCGCCGATGCGAGCAGGGCAGCCGAAATCGCGCTCAGAATCGCAGGCACCATCCAGCGGCGGCGCAACACGATGCGCGCGGCAGACCTGCCTGAAAACCCCCGGCGGGTTGCGACGACCGCCACTACCCGTCCTCCTGGTGCAGCAGGACCAAGAAACCAGCGAGACCTCCTACAAGCACAGGAAGCCACGCCGCAGCGATTGGATGCATCAACTCGGCCTTGCTCAAATCGTCAGTCACTTTGGAGAGAACATAAAGCAGAAACCCGGCGGCCACGCCACTCAAAACCATCTTCTGGACGCCGCCGAACCGGAACAGCCGCAAACTCACCGAAGCCGCCAGCATGACCATCGCCACAAACAGAAAGGGTCTTGCGATAAGCTTATGATATTGCAGGCGATACCCGGCTGTCGCCAAGCCCGCGCCGGACGATGACGCGATATACTGGGGCAGTTGCCAAAACGACACAGTTTCGGGTGTGGAGAAGCTGTTGCGGACCTGCGCCGGCGTCAGACTGGTCTTCAACAGGAAGCTGGGTTCCTCGATCGGCGGATTGTTCAGCGTATAGCGGCGAACATTGGAGAATCGCCACTGCTCCGGCTCCAGCACCGCGCTCTGCGCCTCGATTCGCTCGACGAAGCGGCCGGCGGGGTCGAATCGGAACACCGACAGGCCGTTGAGCCGCATGCCCTGTCCCTGGCTGCTGGCGGCATTGATGATCGCCTGTCCCTCGCTGTTCGACTGGTTGATCCAGAAGCCGCTGGCGTCCTGCATGCCGGCGCCGGCGCGGTCGCCGAAAATCTCCGCCTCCATGGTCTTGGAGGTTTCCTCCATATAGGCGGACAGCGGATTGTAGACGGCGGTGGCCAGCGCGCCGAGCACGAGCGCGCTCCACAGCGCCGGAGAGATGAACTGCCAGGCGGACACGCCGGCCGCGCGCGCCACCACCAGTTCGAGCCGGCGCGACAGCGTCAGGTAGCACGACATCGCCCCGATCAGGACGCAGAACGGCATCAGCCGCTCAAGCAGCAGCGGCACGCGATAAAGCGAGGTCATCGCCACGAGCAGGCCCGAGACCTCCTCGAGGCCGGAGGTACGGCGCATCATCTCGATATAGTCGACCAGCACCAGCAGCACGAAAATGCCGCCGAACACCGCGATGGCGGCGGCGAGAAAGCGTCCTGCGAAGTAGCGTCCGAGCGTGTTGATCAGCATGGCCGCCGCCTCAAGAGGCCGCCGGGCGCGGCATGAAGCGCGCCATCAGGGCGTTGAAGAATTCGATGACGCGGGCCGGCGGCTCGATGATGATGCTCCGCAGGATGATCCACAGGCTGATCGCGCAGGTGCCGAACACCAGCAGATATTGCAGCAGCGCCGCGTAGCCGGTCCGCGCCGTCATCACCGAGCAGGCGAAGCCCGCCATGCGCAGTCCGAACACGGCAAAGAGCGTGTTGTTGATCGAGAACGACCGGCTTTGGCGGGTGGTACGCGGAGCGCCGAGAAACGCGAAAGCGATGCCGACGAAGGCGAACGGATAGAGCGGCGCGAGCAGGCGGTCATGCAGCTCGGTGCGGAACTGGCCCGGCGCAGCCGCCACGATCGGGTCGTCCTTCGGCGGCGAGAACAGCTCCCAGAGATAGCGTTCGCGCACGCCATAGGTGATGCTCGTCGCGCGGCTGGCGAATTTCGACATGTCGAAGGCGTAGCGGCCGAACGCCACCATCGCCGGATCGCGCTTGCCGGTCTCGAAGCGCTGCATGCTGCCTTCCTCGAGCACGAGGAAGGTGCCCTGGTCGTTCTTCAGCACCGTGCCGCGATCGGCGATGATCGTCAGGCGCTCTTTCGGGTCGCGCCGGTCGTCAACGAAGATGCCCGCGAGCAGGCCGCCGGGCTGGCGCTCGCGGATGCGGATGGTCAGGCCCTGTTCGAGCTGGGCGAAGCGGCCGGGTTGCAGGATGTTGGTCAGCACGTCGGCGGTGATCTCGGTGTCCCAGCGCTTCAGCCGGCGCAGCCCGTCGGGGGCGAGGAAAGCCGAGACGAACGCCACCAGCAATGCCACGATCACCGTCGCGTAAAGATAGGGCCGAAACTGCTGCCATGGCCGTAGCCCGGCGGCGTTGAGCACGATGATTTCGGAATCGGTGGCGAACCGGTTGAGCGTATGGGCGACCGCGATCACCAGCGCGAGCGGAGCGATCACCAGCACCAGCGCCGGGATGATCAGGCTGGTGACGCCGAGAAAGGTCAGAATGGTCTGGCCCTGGCTCGTCATCAGGTCGATGCCGCGCAGCGCCTGCGTAATCCAGATCACGCCGGTGAGGCTGATCAGAACCACCGCAAACGACCCGAGCGTCGTACGCAACACGTAACTGTCGATCGACCCCATCAAACTCCCGTCACCTCACGCCGGCACCATCATGACGCGAGCCCCTCCGTCGCCGGATTCCCCAAAGGATGCAAGCCGGTCCTGATCCGGCGCGGCCTATTCATATCATCCCGACGGTCCGGCAACAAAAAGGCCGCCCTGTGGCGCGCCCTTGCAATGGTTAATCGTTTGGGGGCATGGTCGCGCGCCCGGTTCTCGGCTGATCGCACGCGATGTCGCGCTATTGCGGAGCCTGAACCGCTTGCCGTAGCCGCGGCGCCGATTCGGCGTGCCGTGTTGATTGGAGGATGAGCCTATGCCCGACGCCGTGAAGATCGGCTTCGTTCCGTTTTCTGCCGCCGCGCGCGGCACGCTGGTTGTGTTCTGCGACGATTCGCTGAAGCTCGGGGCGGCGAGCCGCAAGCTGCTCGGCGCGGGCGAGAGCGCGGTGAAGCGCGCCGCCGCGGCTGCCGGTTTCAAGGGCAAGAACGGCGCGACGCTCGACGTGCTGGCGCCGGAAGGGTTGAAGGCGAACCGCCTGATCGTGGTCGGCGTCGGCAAGGCCGGCGCGCTCAAGGACGACGGCTTCGTCAAGCTCGGCGGCGTGGCTGCGGGCAAGCTCAAGAGCGGCAGCGAGCCGGTGACGATCGTCGCCGAACTGCCGGGCGGCGCGATGAGCGCGGACCAGGCGGCCGCGGTGGCCACGGGCGTGCGGCTGCGCGCCTATCGCTTCGACCGCTACAAGACCAAGAAGAAGGACGACGAGGAGAACGGCGCGCGCGGCGCGGTCTCGCTCGCGGTGTCTGATGTTGCGAAGGCGAGGGCCGCGTTCCGGCCGGCCGGCCATGTCGTGGACGGCGTGCTGCTGGCGCGCGAACTCGTCAACGAGCCGCCGAACGTGCTCTATCCGGTGGAATTCGCCCGCCGCGCCAGCCAGCTGCGCAAGCTCGGCGTGCAGATCGAGGTGCTCGACGTCAAGGCCATGGCGCGGCTCAAGATGGGCGCGCTGCTCGGCGTGTCGCAGGGCTCGGCCCATGACGGCCGCACCGTCATCATGCGCTGGAACGGCGGCAAGCGCGGCGAAGCGCCGCTCGCCTTCGTCGGCAAGGGCGTCTGCTTCGACACCGGCGGCATCTCGATCAAGCC
>JBEBWH010000052.1:0-13186 GCA_040392305.1 Bradyrhizobium sp.
ACCTCGATCAGCGGATAGTCGCCATGCGGCCAGACCTTGGTGAGGTCGAACGGATTGTACCAGTGCTTGCCGACATCGGCTTCCGGCATGGCCTGAATATAGAAGGTCCACTTCGGATAGTCGCCCTTCTCGATCGATTCATACAGGTCGCGCTGATGGGTTTCGCGATCCTGACCGATCTTTTCCGCCGCCTCGGCATTGGTCCAGTTCTTGATGCCCTGCTGCGACTTGAAGTGGAATTTCACCCAGTGCCGCTCGCCCTTGGCATTGATGAAGGCATAGGTATGCGAACCGAAACCATGGATGTGGCGCAGCGTCTGCGGCAGGCCGCGATCCGACATCAGCGTGGTGACCTGATGCAGGCTTTCCGGCGACAGCGACCAGAAGTCCCACATCGCGGTGGCGGAGCGCATGTTGGTGCGCGGATGACGCTTCTGGGTGTGGATGAAGTCGGGGAATTTGAGCGGGTCGCGAACGAAGAACACCGGCGTATTGTTGCCGACGATGTCCCAGTTGCCTTCCTCGGTGTAGAAACGCAGGGCGAAGCCGCGCACGTCGCGTTCGGCATCCGCCGCCCCGCGCTCGCCGGCCACCGTGGAGAAGCGCAGGAAGGCCTCGGTCTGCTTGCCGACCTTCGAAAGCGCCGCCGCACGGGTGTACTTCGTCACGTCCTTGGTGACGGTCAGGGTGCCATAGGCGCCCGAACCCTTGGCGTGCACCGTCCGCTCGGGAATGCGCTCGCGATTCTGGTGAGCGAGCTTTTCGAGCAGATGGAAATCCTGCATCAGCACCGGACCGCGCGGGCCGGCGGTTATGCTGTTCTGGTTGTCGGCGACCGGCGCGCCGGACTCCGTGGTCATCGTGGGTCGTTTCGTCATCGGCAGACTCCCTGTTGTTCATCAAACGGAAAAATGGGTCGAATTCGACTTTGGAATGACTCTAGCCCGTCTTGTCCATCAGGTCTAATCGTATTAAAAATAACATCGATAAGATTTTCTGATCTAACTCGCACCGGAAACAATAACGAGCGACTATGGTCTCCCTTCGGCAGCTTCGCTATTTCGACGCGGTCGCCCGAACTGGAAATTTCAGCGAGGCGGCCGATCAATGCGCGGTGACGCAGCCCGCCCTGTCGATGCAGATCCAGGAATTGGAGCGCTCGCTCGATGTAAGGCTGATGGAGCGCAGCCGGCGTGGCGTGACCCTGACCGAGGCCGGACATGAAATCGCACGCCGGGCGGCGCGCATCCTCACCGACGTGCGCGACATTGTCGATTTCGCCAGAGGACAAAGCGAACTGCTCTCCGGCCCGCTGCAGTTTGGCGTCATTCCGTCGATCGCGCCCTATGTGCTGCCTGCGCTGCTACCGCGCATCCACGCGGCGTTGCCGGGGCTGGATCTGCGGTTGCGCGAAACGCAGACCCAACAGCTCATCCGCGAACTCGAGGACGGCCAGCTCGATCTCCTGTTGCTCGCGCTGCCGGTCGAGCATCCGGATATCGAGACGCTGGCGCTGTTCGAGGATCGCTTCCTGCTCGCAATGCCGGCGTCACGCCGGATCATGCACAAGGTCCGCGCCACGCCCGAACTGCTGGAGCGCGATCGGCTACTGCTGCTGGAGGAAGGCCATTGCCTGCGCGATCAGGCGCTGGCGTTCTGCAGCCTGCGCCGCATCGACAACTTCGACACCTTCGGCGCATCCAGCCTGTCGACCATCGTCCAGATGGTGGCGAACGGGCTCGGCATGACGTTGCTGCCGGAACTTTGTCTGATGCTGGAGGCGCGCCGCACCGACATCGCACTGATGCGCTTCGCCGAACCCGAGCCCAAGCGCGTCGTCGGCCTCGCCTGGCGGCGCAGTTCGCCGCGCAAGCATCACTATCTCGAACTCGGCAAGCTCATCACCGAGGCGACTGCCGAACAAATGCGCGCCGCGGCGCGCATTTGAAGCTTTCGGCGAGCACGCGCAAGGATCGATCAGGCCGCGCGGCCGAGACCATAGAGCTTCATCACCGAATTCCAGTAGCTGCGCTGCATCCGCACCGCGGTGGCGGCGAGATCGAACGGCGCCGACCAGTCCGGGACGCTCGCCGACTGGGCAGCGGCCGGCGCGGGCTTCGCGGGCGGAAGCTCTTCGTGTGGCGCGAGATCGATCGTGCCGCTGGATTCGCCCTGCCGGAACGTCAACCTGGCGCCGAACTTCCGGGCAAGCGCCCGCATCGCGTCATTGTCCGACCCGGTGGTAATGCGCAGGCCATGAAAGCCGCGCTGCCGCGCCTCCTCGATCAGTTTCGTGAACAGCGCGCTGCCAAGGCCGTTGCGCCGATAAGGCCGCTCGACGCTGAAGGCGACCTCCGGAAGATCGTCATCGGCCGACCCGAACGGATGCATTTCGGCCGCAGCCCGAACCTGGCCGTTCTCCATGTAGGCAATGACCACTGTGCCGTCGGTCAGGCACTTTTCCGCATACCGCACGACAAACCGCTCGTCCGCCACGCCGTTGAAGCGGTCATGACGGCTTTCAGGATCGAGCCGCAGCAGGTGGTCCTTTAGCAGAGGGAGTTCGGAAGGCCGAAGGGTCCGGATGGTACCGGCAATGAAGGCAGGGGCTGTCACGGAGTTATTGCGCATGGTCCTTGTCTCCTCTGGCTTGCCCGAGGATGTTGAATCGTCCATGCGATGAAGATTGTGCACAGCACAATGAATTTCAAGCCACTTCTTGTAGTAGACCCGCTCAAATATTGAATTGAAATTTTATTCTTCAAGAAAACATCATGCGAAATAATGTTACCATCCAATTATTCCAATAATATCAATATATTAATTCATTTAATTAGTTCTATTCATTAGCTTATGGCACTAACTAGAGCACCATCTGAGTCTGCGTGACGACTGCGACAAGTCGTCCCTCCCCGGTTTCGAGGCGGGTCTGCCATACCTGCGTGCGCTTGCCGCGATGGATCGGCGTCGCGATCGCGGTCACGGTCGAGCCTTCGCTGGCAGAGCCGACGAAATTGGTTTTGCTTTCGATGGTCGTCGTCCCCTTGGCTCCTTCGGGAAGGTTGATCACCGTCGCCGCGGCCCCGACGCTGTCGGCCAGCGCCATCGCCGCTCCCCCGTGAAGGATGTGTCCCAGCGTGCACAGATCGGGCCGCACCACCATGCGCGCCACGACCCGGTCCTTGTCCGCCTCGACGAAGGAAATGCCCATCAGCGCGGCGAGCGGCATCTGTCGGGATTTCAGCAGTTCAAGCGGCGTCATCCGAATGCCTCCGAAGGATTGCGACACGCACAATCGCGCAGCGCCTCCCCCCACGCAATGACCGCCGAGGTACCCCGGTATCTATCACGCGGTTTCGACACCGCACCATTCGGCCACGAAAAGCGCCGTCGCCTTGGTCGACTTTCGCAGCGACTCCAGATCCACATACTCGTTGAAGCCGTGCATGGCGGCGCCATCGGCCCCGAAGCAGAGGCTCGGGATGTCGTAATTCAGGCCGTAGAAGCGCGTATCGGTGAGCGCCGTGAACGCCCGCTCCGGCACGCCGCCGCCATAGACAGCATCATACGCCACCGCGAATGCGGCTTCCGGCGCTTGCGCGTTGATGAGTTCGTAGCCTTCCGAGAGAAATCCCGACCATTCGACCTCGGGCGGGTTGTTGGACAGGAAAGCGTGATCCCGCGCGGCATCAGCGACGCAAGCCAGAATTTCCTTCTGGCACTCGGCGACCGACCAGCCCGGCAGAATCGCGATCCGACAATCGACATTGCACCAGGCCGGAACGCTGGAGGCCCAGTCGCCGCCCTTGATGATGCCCGGATTGAAGTTGAGCGGATGCGTCACGTCCTTGAAGTGGCGGTCCGCTTTCGCCCGCTCGTTCCACGCCGTCTCCAGCGCCTGCACGGCCCTGATCAGATGATAGGCCGCCATAATGGCGTTGGCGCCCTCGCCCGCTTCGAACACGTGCACCGGCCGTCCGCGCACCTTGAGGCGGAACCAGATGACGCCGACCTGCGAGCGGATCATGTGCCCGCTGGTCGGCTCGGGAATGAAACAGCAGTCCGCGCGATAGCCCCGTTGCAAGGTGGACAGCGCGCCGACGCCGGTGCTTTCCTCCTCGATCACCGACTGGAAATGGATGCGCGCCGTCGGGCGCAGACCGGCCGCGCGGATGGCGTCGAGCGCATACAGCGCCGCGATCGTGCCCGACTTCATGTCGCAAGCGCCGCGGCCATACATCCGGCCATCCTTCACCGTCGCCTCGAAGGGGGGCGTCTCCCACATATCGAGCGGTCCGGCCGGCACGACATCGCAGTGGCCCTGCAGGATCAGCGAGCGTCCTGCGCTGTGCGTCGGGTAGTAAGTGCCGACCACCGTGCGGGCCTGCGAGAAGTCATGCTCGATCGGGCCGAAGCCGCGCAGGTGCCGCAAATCGTCGAGATCGATATGCCAGTCGTCGACCTCATAGCCGCGCTCGCGCAGAAGATCGCCGATCATGTCCTGACACGGCCCCTCCGCGCCGCGCGTCGAGGGGATGGCGACGAGGTCTTTTGTCGTCGCAAGCTGCCGGTCGAAGGCTGCATCCACCGCATCGCAGATGCGTCGCTGGGTATCGCTGATTGTCATTGTTGATCCCGGTGTTTCCCGCCCCTATCGGAAACGAAATCAGACCATAATCCAGCGGCCGGCGCAGCCCTTTTTCAGTTTTTGACAATCGATCCGTCGCGCCTACAGTGATTTAGGGCAGTGAATCAGCGGGGATTCCGGAGATGGCCGGCAGCCGAAACACCCTCTTCATCATCATAGGCGCGCTCATCGCCGCGGTGCTGGTTCTCGGCTACAATCTCTACCAGGCGAAGAGGCAGCCGCAGGGCGTGCAGATCAATATCGGCGCCGACGGCCTCAAGATCGAAAAGAAATGAAGCGCGTAGCCAGCATTCTCGCCTGCGGGCTGCTGGGGCTCGCTCTCGGCGCGGTCGCCCCGGCGCATGCTACGCAGGTCCAGCGCGAGAGCGACATCGTCAACCTGCGGCTCGGCCAGCGCATTAGGGTCGACGACGGATCCTGTCCGGCCGGTCAGATCAAGGAAGTGGTCGGCGTCTCGCTGACGCCGAACGGCGTGGCGCGCTCGCGCGGTTGCGTCCCGCGCAGGGGCGCGCGCTAAGCCGCCCCTCCATCGGTCAGTCGAAGAAGTCCGCGCATTTCGCGACGGATGCGTCGGATGCACCCCACGGCATGATCGCCACCGACGAGGTCGCGTTTTGCGGCGATCCTTCGATGATCCGGTCGGAATAGACCATATAGACAAGGACGTTTCGCCGGATGTCGCAGCCGCGCACGATCTGCATCTTCTTGAAGAACATCGAGCGGCGCTGCCGGAACATGTCCTCGCCCTGGGACAGCTTGCCCTTGATGCGGATCGGGCCGACCTGCTGGCATGACAGCGAGATGTCGGACACTTCTTCCGCGACCCCGAGCCACCCCTTGAACCCGCCCTTTTCAGGCACGGTGAAATGGCACGCGACGCCCTCCACCTCGGGATCATCGATCCCGTAGGTGGCAAGCTTGTCGTTCGGGCTAAGCCATTTGAACACGGTCGATTTACGGAAGATGAGGTCGGGCTCGTCGGCCGCCGATGCGGGGGCAACGGCCGGCAGGGCCGCGAGCGCGAGCAGACCGGCAGCAAGCGCCGCGCGCGCCGTCAGCGCCTTCCGGCAAAACTGTGAGAACCGCATGGGCGAACATCCTTCGTCGGTTGGGCGTTTCCAATCTAGGCACGGCAGATGACAACCGAAAGGGCCGTGGAACCTTCGCCGTTAGCTATATTTGACAAGGCTTTGGCAAGACATTCCCCACACTGTCCGGGAAGGTCCGCCGGCGCGAACCTGCACGCCGCGGGACGCAACAGAATAAGGCCGTCGCTCATGTGCCGGGGCGCGGAGGCTTTGCTTTGGTGTATCTGGTCGTGAGGAGGCAAGGCGTGAGGAACGATGTCGTATCCCCCGATCAGGGTATCGGCCGCCCGGCTGGCGCTGGCGGAGCGACAGGCCCTTGGCTGGCGGCGCTCGCATCCCTTGCGCTGATCGGCGCACCGGCGTCCACTCAGGCGTCATCGTCACCGTTCTGGCCAGGATTCGGCAGCTCTATCCCTTTCGAGCAGGACATCTTCGATGACGACGAGGCCCGCCCGGTCATCCGGCAGCGCCCCCCTCCTGCCCGGCCGCGTCGCGCCGTCGTCCCGGTCACGAAAGCCAAAAAGCCGAGCGGGCCGCTCATCATCGTGGTGTCGCTCGACCGCCAGAAACTGAAAGTCTTCGACGGCAACGGCCTGTTTGCGGAGGCTCGCGTTTCCACCGGCATGAAGGGCCACGCCACCCCGACGGGCGTGTTCAGCGTCATTCAGAAGAATAAATGGCATCGCTCGAACATCTATAGCGGTGCGCCGATGCCCTATATGCAGCGTCTGACCTGGTCGGGCATCGCGCTTCACGCCGGCTCGCTGCCCGGCTATCCGGCGTCACACGGCTGCATCCGCATGCCGAACGCCTTTTCGGCGCAGCTCTGGAACTGGACACGGCGCGGCGCGCGCGTGGTGGTGACATCGGGCGATATCGCGCCGGCAACGTTCGCGCATCCCTTCCTGAACGAGAAGCTGCCTGCAGCGCAACGCATCGCCAACACAGCCGGATCGGCGAAGCCGGACGATTTCCGCCTGCGCCCGACGCTTGGCGCAGCGATGCCGACATCCGCCGGCCTGCGCACAGCGGATGCCGGCCGGCAGGCTCGTGACGAGACTGTGACATTGGCGTCCGACGTCCCCGCGCAACCCCTTATCAGTTCTCCCGAAGCCGCCAGCCCGGCCGAGCCGCCTGCGGCCGCGCCGCCGAAACGCTACGGGCCGATTTCGGTCTTCGTCAGCCGCAAGGACAGCCGCCTCTACGCCCGGCAGGATTTCCAGCCGCTGTTCGACATCGCCGTCACAATCGCCGACAGCGACCGGCCGCTCGGCACGCATGTCTTTACCGCGCGCCGCGACAGTGCCGATAAGGACCGGCTGGCGTGGTCGGTCCTGACCATCCCCGAACGCACCGTGGAAGCCTCCGCCGCGACCGAAGCGCTCGACCGGATCACCATTTCCGAGGACGCTCAGGCGCAGATCGCCGCCGCCCTCGGACCCGGAGCCTCCTTCATCGTCGCGGATCAGGGGCTCGCCAACGGCGAAACCGGCGAGGGCACGGAATTCATTCTCAAGACCCGATAGCGGGTCAATCGTTCGAACAACACGCCCTCCCCCGAATCGGGGAGTGCATGAGTGATCGAAGCATCTTCGCCTTTTGCCCGGCCGGCTCTAGGCTTACGGCTTGAGTCGCACGGTCTCCACGGGAGACCGCAAGATGTGATCCAAGGAGAACGACATGCGAATGCGCGCCGCACTGATCGCCGCCGCGACGGCGTCCCTGCTTTCCTCCGGCCTCGCCTGGGCGCAAACGGCCCCGGCCCGGCCAGCGGCGGCGACTGAGCCCGCACCGGCACCAAAGGCTGCGCCAGCATCCAAGGCTGCGCCGGCAAAGGCGGCTTGCGCCAATCCCGACGCACTCGGGATCGGCCGCGTCGTGCAGGTCGATACCAGCGGCGGCCCCGGTTTCGGCTTCGAGCATTTCAAGCAGCTCGACTTTCTCCGCGACAAGGAAGTGGTGCTGACTTTCGACGACGGGCCGTGGCCGGTCAACACGCCCGCGGTGCTCAAGGCGCTTGCCGATGAGTGCACCACGGGCATCTTCTTCCCGATCGGCAAGCACGCAACCTACCACCCCGAAATTCTGCGGCAGGTTGCGGCGGCCGGACACACGGTCGGCGCGCATACCTGGTCGCATGCCAATCTCAACCGCAAGGGCATGACCGAAGAACAGGCCAAGGAAGAAATCGAGAAGGGCTACAGCGCGGTGAAATGGGCGCTGGAAGCAGCGCCGGCGCCGTTCTTCCGCTTCCCCGCGCTCCAGCATCCGCCCGCCTTGGTGACCTATCTCGGCGAACGCAACATCGCGATGTTCTCCTGCGATGTGGATTCGTTCGACTTCAAGACGCGCAAGGCCGAACAGGTCACCGAGAACGTGATGAAAAAGCTCGATCGGCTCGGCAAGGGCATCATCCTGATGCACGACTTCCAGAAGCATACGGCGCAGGCGCTGCCGACTTTGCTGCGCCGCCTCAAGCAAGGCGGCTACAAGGTCGTGCAGATGAAGGCGAAGGCGCCGGTGACGACGCTGGCGCAATATGACGAAGCGCTGATGAAGGACGCCAAGCTGCCGACGGTAAGCACCCGCCCGGTTTCATCCGTGGTGCAGACCATTTCAGAATAGCGTACGGCACCGGCCGGTCCGCAAGGATTGACGCGCCGGCGCGTTGCCCTCACAAGCTGACAGCGTCTTCGGTTCTGATCGTTTCCGGAACCGGAGGCGCTTTTTTGCATCGAAGAAGAAACGGAGGTGTTCGGGATGGCCGCGCTGCGGATCGAAGGCTGCGTCATTGTTTCCGCCGATGGCATGCTGGCGGATGAGACCGGCGAGATGCCGCAGTCGCTGAAATTCGCGGGCGATCAGCACTGGTTCGAATCCGTTCTCGATCGCACCGACCTGATCATTCACGGCCGTCACTCCTTCGAGGACCAGCCGCGCTCGCCGCAGCGCCGCCGCATCGTCCTGACCCGATCGGTCGCCGCGCTCGCGCCCGATCCGTCCAACCCCAATTCGACGCTCTGGAATCCGGCAGGAGCCTCGTTCGAGGATGCCTGCGAACATGCCGGCATAACCGCAGGCACCGCCACGGTGATCGGCGGACCCGAGGTGTTCACGATGTTCCTCGACCGCTACGATACCTTCTGGCTCTCGCTTGCGCCCCATGTCCGGCTGCCGGGGGGAAAGCCGGCTTTCGCGGGAGCGAACGGGCGATTGCCGCAGGCGCTTCTCGCCGACCACGGCCTTGTGCCGGCCGAGCCGCGTGTGCTCGAACCCGCCGAAGGCGTGACGCTCACGGCATGGCGGCGCAACGCATAGCTCCGCCCGGCGCGTCGCCTACAATTCCGAATAGGTCCGCGGCTTGACCGCGGTCTCGGCCCGGCCATGCCCGGCGATCATCAGCAGCGCGCCGATCAGGGACACGTTCTTGAGCGCCTGCATCATGTTGTTGCGTGCGTCAGGTCCGGTCTGATTCCAGAAATCGTGGAAGTAAAACGTCGCGACCGCCACAAAAGCGATCAGCACGAACGAGAAGAAGCGCACGCCGATATTGAAGGCGAGCAGCACGCCGCTCACGAACTCGACCGCCCCGGCGGCGATCGCAAGAAGCTGCGCAATGGACATCGACGTCATCGCCTCGATGTCGGCGGCATAGCCGGCGAGATCCGCCGGCACGGTAATGCGCCCCGCAATCTCCTGCGCCGTGCCGGACAGGTCGAACAGCTTCGAGGCGCCCGAGACGATAAACAGAACGGCGAACAGCACACGCCCGAACGAAATCACCGCAGACATGATCAGCCCCATGATTTTGGAGGCATGATATCAGACCAGATGACCGCCGCCTATCGCGTCGCGACGGTCACCGGTATGCCCAGCTGTCAGAACAGGCTCTGCTGCGCCCGCCCGGCCTGCTCCTGGGCCTCGACCGCGGCGACCGCCGTCATGTTGAGGATGCCGCGCGCGGTCACCGAGCGCGTCAGGATATGCGCCGGACGCGCCGAACCGATCAGCATCGGTCCGACCGGCAGGCCGTCGGCCAGCTCCTTGATCATCTGATAGGCGACATGCGCCGCATCGAGGTTCGGCATGATCAGCACGTTGGCGACGCCCTCGAGGCGGGACTGCGGCAGCACATAGTCGCGCTTGAGCTGCGACAGAGCGGTGCCGCCCTGCATCTCGCCGTCGGCTTCGAGATCGGGCCGCCGCTCGGCGAGCAGCGCCGTGGCGAGGCGCATCTTGCGCGACGACTCGGTGTCGTAGCTGCCGAAATCGGAGTGCGACACGAAGGCGATCTTGGGCTTGAGCCCGAACCGCTGGACGTGCTGGGCGGCGCAGGCGGCGAGGTCGGCAAGCTCGTCCGCGCTCGGATTCGGGCGCACCTGCGTATCCGCCAGGAAGAACGCGCCCTTGCTCGTCACCATCAGCACAAGCGCCGCGAAATCCTCGGTGCCGGGGCGCGGCCCGATGACCTCGCGGATATGCCGCATATGGCTCATATAGCGGCCCTCGACGCCGCACAGCATGGCGTCCGCCTCGCCCCGCACAACGGCCAGCGCCGCGATCACCGTGGCGTTGGTGCGCACCACGGTGCGCGCCGCCTCGGGCGTCACGCCATGACGGCCGGCGGCGTCGATATAGGTCTGCACATATGAGCGGTAGCGCGGATCGTCCTCGGGGTTGATCAGGTCGAAATCGTGACCGGCGCGAATAGCGAGGCCAAGCCGCTTGATACGGGTCTCGACCACCGAGGGACGGCCGACCAGGATCGGCCGCGCCAGCTTCTCCTCCAGCACGGCCTGCGTTGCACGCAATACGCGCTGATCCTCGCCTTCGGCGTAGATCACCCGCACCGGCTGCGAACGCGCCTTGACGAACACCGGCTTCATGATGAGGCCGGAACGGAAGGCGAAGCGCTCAAGCTGCTCGTGATACTGCTCGAAATCGACGATCGGCCGCGTCGCCACGCCGGAATCCATCGCCGCTTTGGCGACCGCCGGCGCAATGCGCAGGATCAGCCGCGGGTCGAACGCCGGCGGGATCAGCGAGCCGGGGCCAAAACCCTGCACGTCGCCGCCCTCGGCGCCGGCCGCCGCGTCCGACGGCGCTTCGCGCGCCAGCTGCGCGATGGCGTCGACGGCGGCGCGCTTCATCTCTTCGTTGATCGCGGTGGCGCCGACATCGAGCGCACCGCGGAACAGGAAGGGGAAGCAAAGAACGTTGTTGACCTGATTCGGGTAGTCCGACCGGCCGGTGCAGATCATCGCGTCGGGCCGCGCCTTGCGCGCCTCCTCGGGCATGATTTCCGGGGTGGGATTGGCCAGCGCCAGCACCAGCGGCTTGTTGTCCGCCATGCTCTTGACCATGTCGCCGTTCAGAACATTCGGACCCGAGAGGCCGAGGAAAATATCGGCGCCGCCGATGACGTCGGACAGCGTGCGCAGCTTGGTCTTCTGCGCATACTGCTGTTTCCAGCGGTCCATGCGCTCGTTGCGGCCGTCATAGATCAGACCGGTCTGGTCGCAGACCCAGATGTTCTCGCGCTTGGCGCCTAACGACACCAGCAGATTGAGACAGGCGATGGACGCCGCGCCGGCGCCGCTCGCGACGATCTTGCATTGCTCGAGCTTCTTGCCGTTGAGCAGCAGGCCGTTGGTGATCGCGGCGGCGGCGATGATCGCGGTGCCGTGCTGGTCGTCATGGAAGACCGGGATCTTCATGCGCTCCTTGAGCTGCGCCTCGATCTCGAAACAGTCCGGCCCCTTGATGTCTTCCAGGTTGATGCCGCCGAAAGTCGGCTCCAGCGCCGCAACGGTCTCGACGACGCGCTCCACGGTGTCGGCGGCGATCTCGATGTCGAAGACGTCGATGCCCGCGAACTTCTTGAACAGCACCGCCTTGCCTTCCATGACCGGCTTGGAGGCGAGCGGGCCGATATTGCCGAGGCCCAGCACCGCGGTGCCGTTGGAGACGACCGCGACAAGATTGGCGCGGCTGGTCAGCGACGCCGCTTCGTGAGGATCGTCGGCGATGGCTTCGCACGCGGCGGCGACGCCTGGCGAATAGGCCAGCGCGAGGTCGCGCTGATTGGCCAGCGGCTTGGTCGCCTGAATCTCAAGCTTTCCGGGGCGCGGCAGACGATGAAAGGCTAAGGCTGCGGCTTTAAGCTCGTCGGATTTTGATGCTGACACGTCTTTCTTGCCTCTCTCTCACATCGTCTGATCGTCGCCGGCAGTCTATGCAGTACCCAACGTGACGGCTCAACTGTCAGGCAAATTGAGCCTGATATGCAGTTCACGCAACTGTTTGGGGGTCACGTCGGATGGCGCGCCCATCAGCAGGTCTTCCGCCCGCTGGTTCATCGGAAACAGCGAGATTTCCCGGAGATTGTTGGTGCCGCAAAGCAGCATGACAACGCGATCGACGCCGGCGGCCATGCCGCCATGCGGCGGCGCACCATACTGGAAGGCGCGGTACATGCCGCCGAAGCGTTCGACCACGTCCTTCTCGCCATAGCCTGCAATCTCGAACGCCTTGACCATCGCCTCGGGGCGGTGGTTGCGGATGCCGCCGGAGGCGATCTCGTAGCCGTTGCAGGTGATGTCGTACTGAAACGCCTTGATGGTGAGCGGGTCCTGCGTCTGCAGCGCGTCCAGCCCGCCTTGCGGCATCGAGAACGGATTGTGGGAGAAATCGACCTTCTTCTCGTCCTCGTTGTACTCGTACATCGGGAAGTCGACGATCCAGGCGAGTTCGAAGCGATCCTTGTCGATCAGGTCGAGGTCTTCGCCGATCTTGGTGCGGGCAAGACCCGCGAACTTCCAGAACTTCTGCGGATCGCCGGCGACGAAGAAGGCGGCATCGCCCGCCTTCATGCCGAGCGCGGCGCGGATTGCTTCGGTCCGCTCTTCGCCGATGTTCTTGGCGAGCGGTCCGGCGCCCTCGCCGTCCTCGCGCCACATGATGTAGCCAAGCCCCGGCTGCCCCTCGCCCTGCGCCCAGGCATTCATGCGGTCGCAGAAGGCGCGGCTGCCGCCGCCTGGCCCCGGAATGGCCCAGACCTGATTGCGGGCGTCCTCGAGCAGGCGGGCGAACACCTTGAAGCCGGAGCCACGGAAATGCTCCGAGACGTCCTGCATCTCGATGGGATTGCGCAGGTCGGGCTTGTCGGTGCCGTATTTGCGCAAGGACTCGGCGAAGGGGATGCGCCGCCAGCCGCGCGTCACCGGCTTGCCGTCGGCGAATTCCTCGAACACGCCGGTAATGACCGGCTCCATGGTGTCGAAGACGTCTTCCTGCGTCACGAAGCTCATTTCCAGATCGAGCTGGTAGAACTCTCCCGGCAGGCGGTCGGCGCGCGGGTCCTCGTCGCGGAAGCACGGCGCGATCTGGAAATACCGGTCGAAGCCCGACATCATCAGCAATTGCTTGTATTGCTGCGGCGCCTGCGGCA
>JBEBWH010000053.1:0-13186 GCA_040392305.1 Bradyrhizobium sp.
TCCTTGTGCATGGTGTCGAGCGTCGGCTGGTCGCCGGTATAGGCGTGGATCGTGGTCATGAAGCCGGTCTCGATGCCGACCAGGTCATTGATGACCTTGGCGACCGGAGCGAGACAGTTGGTGGTGCAGGAGCCATTCGAGATCACGAGATGATCGCGCGTCAGCTTGTCGTGGTTGACGCCGTAGACCACCGTCAGGTCGGCGCCGTCCGAGGGGGCGGAGACCAGCACGCGCTTGGCGCCGGCGGTCAGATGGGCGGAGGCCTTGTCCTTCGACGAGAAGATGCCGGTGCATTCCATCGCGATGTCGACGCCAAGCGCCTGCCACGGCAGCTTGGAGGGGTCGCGCTCGGCCGTGACCTTGATCTTGCCGTTGCCGACGTCGATCGAATCGCCTTCGACCTTCACCTCGCCCGGAAAGCGGCCATGCACGCTGTCGAAGCGCAGCAGATGGGCGTTGGTCTCGACCGGTCCGAGATCGTTGATGCCGACCACCTCGACGTCCTTGCGACCGGACTCGGCGATGGCGCGCAGCACGTTGCGGCCGATGCGGCCAAAGCCATTGATCGCGACGCGAATTGCCATGTCTGTCTACTCCTTCAAAGCCGGGTCATGTCCTTGTCGAAGGACATATCGCATCACCGCCGTGACCCGTGAGAGCCGCCTTGCGTGCGGAGCGATGACGGTAAAAACTGGCCGTTTGCTAGCTCTTTTTGCCGGCAATCTCAACTGTCAGCCCTGGCCCGCGAGCCGTTTGGTTACCGCCGATGCGACCGCCTCGGCGGTAATGCCGAAATGCGCGTAAAGCTCCTTGTAGGGCGCGCTGGCGCCGAAGCCGGTCATGCCGACGAACAGCCCGTCGGCGCCGATGATGGCGTCCCAGCCCTGCCGCACCGCAGCCTCCACCGCGATCTTCACCGGCGCGTCGCCGATCACCGCCTGCCGGTCGGCCGCGGGGGCCTCCAGGAAAAGGTCCATGCAGGGCACCGAGACGACGCGGGCGGCGATGCCGGCCGCGGCCAGAAGCTTCTGCGCTTCCACCGCGATGGCGACTTCGGAGCCCGAGGCGAAGATCGACGCTTTGGCCGCGCCGTTCGCCGCGACCAGCTCATAGGCGCCCGCCGCGCTGCGGTTCTCGCGGTCGTCCCCTAGCCGCAATTGCGGCAGGTTCTGGCGGGTGAGCGCCAGCACGCTCGGACGGGCGCGAGCCTCCAACGCGAGCTGCCAGCACTCGATCGTCTCGACGGTGTCGCAGGGACGGAACAAATTGAGATTGGGGATGGCGCGCAGCGCCGCCAGATGCTCGACCGGCTGGTGGGTCGGGCCATCCTCGCCAAGGCCGATGGAATCATGCGTCAGCACGTGAATGGCGCGCACCCCCATCAGGGCGGCCAGACGCAGCGCCGGGCGCATATAGTCCGAGAACACGAGGAAGGTGCCGGAATAGGGGATGATGCCGCCATGCAGCGCCATGCCGTTCATCGCCGCCGCCATCGCGTGCTCGCGGATGCCATAATGAACGAAGCGGCCGCCGTAATTGGCCGCATCCAGCGCCGCCATATCCTTGGCGCGGGTGTTGTTGGAGCCGGTGAGGTCGGCCGAGCCGCCGACCAGCTCCGGCACGGCCGGAACCAGCACGTTGAGGGACTGCTCGGAGGCGATGCGGGTGGCGATTTCGGCCGGCGAGGCGGCGAGATCGGCCTTGCGTTTGGCGACTGCGGCGGTGAGGGCAGCTTCCGGCAGATCGCCGCGCATGCGGCGCTCGAACTCGCCGCGCAAGCCGGCATCCTTGCCGTTCAGTCGGCTGGCCCAGGCCTCGCGGTCGGCCTTGCCGCGGCCGCCGGCGCTGCGCCAGGCCCCGAGAATATCGGCGGGAATTTCGAACGGCGGCGCGTCCCAGCCGAGTTTGGCGCGGGTTCCGGCGATTTCCTCCGCGCCAAGCGGGGAGCCGTGCGATTTGGCGGTGCCGGCCTTGGTCGGGGCGCCGAACGCGATCGTCGTCCTGCAGGCGATCATGGTCGGCCGGTCGGACTTCTGCGCGCGGGCGATGGCGGCGGCGATGGCCTCCGGATCGTGGCCGTCGATATGCTCGGAAGCCCAGCCGGCGGCCTTGAAACGGGCCACCTGATCGACGGAATCCGCCAGCGACAGCGGGCCGTCGATGGAAATGCCGTTGTCGTCGAACAGCACGATCAGCTTGTTGAGCTTGAGGTGGCCGGCGAGCGCGATCGCTTCCTGCGAAATGCCTTCCATCAGGTCGCCGTCGGACGCGAGCACATAGGTGTGGTGATCGACGACTTCGCCGCCGAATTCGGCGGCGAGATGCCGCTCGGCGAGCGCCATGCCGACGGCGGTGGCAATGCCCTGCCCGAGCGGGCCGGTGGTGGTCTCGACGCCGGGCGTTTCAAAATTCTCCGGATGACCGGGCGTGAGCGACCCGAGCTGGCGGAACCGCTTGATCTGGTCGATCGTCATCGCCTCGTAGCCGGTGAGGTACAGGAGTGCGTAGAGCAGCATTGAGCCGTGGCCGGCGGAGAGCACGAAACGGTCGCGATCCGGCCAGTTCGGCTGCGCCGGATCGAATTTCAGGAACCGGGTGAACAGCACCGTCGCGATGTCGGCAGCGCCCATCGGCAGGCCGGGATGGCCGGATTTGGCCTTTTCGACCGCATCCATGGCGAGGGCGCGAATGGCGTTGGCCATACGGGAATGTTCGATCGCGGGGGCCATGGAAATCCTTGAGCTGTCGGTGTGTGAACGAAACGGGCAGCCACGGCGGATTGTTTCCGCCGCAAGGCCGGAACCCGGTTGGGTGACGGGAAGGTGATTATCACCTGCATCGGGCGAGTCCAAGGCTGGCAGCCCCATTTGACGCCGCCGGCGCGGCTTTGCGGTGCATAGGCCGACGCCATGATTGCGCTACGCTGTCATGCCACCTAACATTCACCCGGTAACTCTTTGCCGAGTCGTGAATTTTGCTGCGGCCATCGAAGCCGGCCGACCGCTACGAGGAATCGCCGTCTTCCGCATGGTTGCAGACGTCCGCATCAAGACTTCGAGATGAAGCCTCGCATGAGCAACGCGCGTCCCCCGATCAGCGGTCCTGCCGCGCCCGACCATTCCTCGCCGGAGGCGACGGCGCTTGAGGCCGCGACCCGTCGGCTGTCGGCCGCGCTCGATGCGCTGGAGGCCGCGACGGAGCGGCGTCGCGATGCCGACCGCGGCGAGGACGAACTGGCGTCGCGCATTCACGCGCTTGGCTCCGACCGCTCGCGGCTTGCCGACGAACTCGACGGTGCGCTGGTGCGGGCGCGGGCGCTGGAGCGGGTCAATCGTGATGTCGCGCACCAACTCGACGGCGCGATCGAGACGATCCGTTCGGTGGTCGAGGGAGAGTCCTCATCATGAATCACGTCAATGTCTCGATCAACGGCCGCCAGTACCGCATGGCTTGCGCGGACGGCGAGGAAGCCCAGCTTGCGCAGCTTGCCGAAGATCTGGATAGCCGCATCCGCGGGCTGCGTCAGAAATTCGGAGAGATCGGCGATCAGCGGCTGGAGGTGATGGCGGCGCTGATGGTGGCCGACGAATTGCTCGACGCCCACAGCCGCATCCAGGCCCTGGAGCAGGAGATCGCCGCGTTGCGCGATGTGCGCATCGCCGCTACCGAGCGCGCCCGCACCACGCAGGTCGCGGTCACGGCGGCGTTGAACGCGGCGGCCGAGCGCATCGAGCGCACCACGCGCGTGCTCAACCGCACCATCGGCGGCGGCACCGCGATCGGGTAGCGTCTTGCACCATGGAGCGGGTGCTCAAGGGGGCCCTGACAGCTTGATGCGTAACCAAGCCGGACGCTGGCATCATGACGACGAAGAACGGATCGGAAGAGAGTGTCTCACCTTCGCAAAGGATCGACGCGAAGATCGCGGAGTTGAACGACTGGCGCGGGGAGGCGCTGGCGCGGATACGCGCGATCATCAGGCAGGCCGATCCCGATGTGATCGAGGAGTGGAAGTGGCGCGGCGTGCCGGTCTGGTCCCATGACGGCATCATCTGTACCGGCGAGGTCTACAAGAGCGCGGTCAAGATGACATTCGCGAAAGGGGCGGCGCTGGACGATCCCTCGCGCCTGTTCAATGCAAGCCTTGAGGGGAACACGCGACGCGCCATCGATGTTCATCAGGGCGATACGATCAACGAAACGGCCTTGGCGGCGCTCATCCGCGCGGCCATCGCGGCCAACGCCGCGGCGCGCGCCAAGGTCCGCCCGGTCCGAGCCCGGAAGACGCCCGGCCGCGCCTGACCGGGGCGGGCCTCAAGATGCGGCTGGCAATGCCGCCGGCGCGCGACTACATTGCGGATGCGAGGCTGTGGCACGCGTCAGGAGCCAATATCCCCGGGGCCTTATCGATCCTCAGGGAGCTGTCCCTGCCGGGTCCGTGGACCCGGACATATGGCGCCCACCTACTTTCGTAGGGAACTCCGGGATCGAGCGCTTCAACGGTGACTGCGGCTTCGCGCTGTTGATTTGATTTCGTTTGCGACTGCTCTTTGTCATGCCGGGTGGCGAAGACGATGCAGATGTCCGGCCCAGGGTCGGGTCCGACGGGTGTGAATGCCGAGCCTCTCCAGTCCCTTGGATAAGCAAGCCCTGCGCGCCGCGGCGCTGGCCCGGCGCGATGCGCTGTCCGAACGGACGCGCGCCGAGAGTGCGCGGATGCTGGCCGCGCGCCTGCTTCCGTTCTCCGTGACGCCGGGCGCGGTGGTCGCCGGCTACCTGCCGATCCGCAGCGAGATCGATCCGCGGCCGCTGATGCAGCGGTTGCAGGCGGCCGGCGCGACGCTGGCGCTGCCGGCGATCGTCGGCCCCGACAAGCCGCTGGTGTTCCGGGTCTGGGCGCTCGGCGCGGCGCTGGCGCAGGGAGCGCTCGGCACCTTGGAGCCTGCCGCCGACACCCCGTCCTGCGTGCCCGATATCGTGCTGACGCCGCTTGCCGCGTTCGATCGCACCGGCCACCGTATCGGCTATGGCGGCGGCTATTACGACCGCACGCTGGAGGCGCTGCGGGCGCGGCGTTCTACGACGGCCGTCGGTGTTGCATTTGCAACGCAGGAGGTCGAAACTATTCCCGCTTCCCCCCATGACGCGACGCTCGACGTCGTTCTGACGGACGCCGAAGCTATTGATTTCAGGTCCGGCGGTGTCCGCGCCGCCGTTCCACGGAGTTTGTGACGTTGCGCATTCTTTTCATCGGCGACGTCGTCGGCAGGTCGGGCCGCGACGCTATCGCTCGTTATCTGCCCGCTGCGATCACCGACTGGAAAATCGACCTCGCCATCGTCAATGGTGAGAATTCTGCCGGTGGCTTCGGCATCACCGAGGCGATCTACAACGAGTTCATCGACGCCGGCGCCGACGCAGTGACGCTCGGCAACCATTCGTGGAATCAGAAAGAGGCGCTGGTGTTCATCGAGCGCGCCCCGCGCCTGATCCGGCCGATCAACTATATGCCCGGCACGCCGGGGCGCGGCGCGGCGCTGATCGATACCAAAAGCGGTGCCCGCGCGCTTGTCATCAACGCGCTCGGGCGGCTGTTCATGGAGCCGGTCGACGATCCGTTCGCGATGATCGATCGGGAGTTGACCGCCTGCCCGCTACGCCAGGTGTCCGACGCCATCGTGGTCGATTTCCACTGCGAGGCGACCAGCGAGAAACAGGGCGCGGGCCACTTCTGCGACGGCCGGGCGAGCCTCGTGGTCGGCACCCACACCCATATTCCGACGTCGGATCACCAGATCCTGCCGGGCGGCACCGCCTACATGACCGATGCGGGAATGACCGGGGACTATGATTCCATCATCGGCATGAAAAAGGACGAGCCGATGCGCCGGTTCACCACCGGCATTCCCTCGGCCCGCTTCGAGCCGGCGACGGGAGAGGGCACCATGAGCGGCGTCGCCGTGGAAACCGACGACGCCACCGGCCTTGCCGTCAAGGTCGCCCCGGTGCGCATCGGTGGCCGGCTGGAGCCGGCGGTGCCGTCGTTCTGGTGAGGCGCTCCCAACCCTTCATCCCTCCCCGCTTGCGGTGGGGGGATGGGAAGGGGCGGCGTTCAATATATTCGGAATGGACTGTCGGTCGGCATGTTCTGGCTTCCGTCGGGTGTGGCGGTCCCGGTTCTGCGCCGCATCGTTTCACGCCGCGTCGCGCCCGGGACACGAATGCGCCCCAGCGCCCTACAGCTTGTAGGCGGTGCGGAATGCGCCCCAGTGGCGGCCGCCGACGCGGATCGGCACGTCGATCTCGCGCATCATCACGGTGACGCCCTTGCCCATGTCGCGCGGATAGCTCTGGATCAGATAGGAGCGCGTGTTGCGCGCAGCGGCGAGGCCGGTCGCGTCGTTGAAGATGCGGCGGTTGCGTGAGTTGGCGGTGTTCCAGGCGACGTCGCCGGGGCGCTGCGGCTGCGAGTAGATCTTGTTGTGCACCGGCAGATAGCCGTTGCGGTCGATGGTGACGCAGAACACCATGCGCTCGTCGCGTGCGAGGAATTTTTCCTGAAAGTCCGGCAGCGTGCGCTCGGCCCAATCGAGGAAGCGGGTGTGGTGCTGCACCGGATCGGTGCCGGGGATCGGCACGTAGTCTTCGTCGAACAGATCGTTCGCCGTGACGGCGCGGCTCGCCACCGCCGCATCGAACATCTTGGATAGCGCGTCGCCGGCCTCCATCGCGCGGGTCACGAATTCGGTGTTCTCGTCGTGGATCGCCCACAGCACGTCCTCGACCGCATCGGTGAGAGTTGCGTCGGGTACGATGAATTCGGCCTGCACGCCGGCCGCGGTCTGCTGGGTGGCGCGAATCCGGCACGCGCCGATTTCGCTTAAAGTGGCGGAGAGCGCGGTGTCGAGCGGCAGGCGCTGCGCCTGCGGTCCGCAGATCAGAATGCCATCGAGCGAGATTTCATAGACCGGCGCCTTGATCCTGCCCTGGCGGGTCTCGATCTCGATGTCGAGATGGCAGGGCAGCCGCTCGCGCATGCGCCAGTCCTTCTCGTCGCCCCGACGCAGCAGCACCGCGCAGCGCCCCTTCAGCTTTTCGACGAACAGCGAGACCGCTTGGCCAGCCTCCGCCATCTGCCTGCCGTCGTTCTCCGCGTCATGCGTGGCGGCGTCGATGTCGCCGGCGCTGGCGCCGACCGAGGAAATGAAGCTGGAGGCGGCCGCGGCGTTGGCGGTCATCTCGTCGGTGGTGGCGCTCTGCTCGGCCACCGCGCTGCTGACATTGCCGAACACCGGCCGGATCGCGTCGATCGCCGCCGAAATGCGGTGCACGGCCTCGATCGACGAGGCGGCGTCCTGCTGCAACGCGTCGATCCTTTTCTTGATCTCCTCGGTTGCGCTCTGCGTCTGCACCGCCAGCGCCTTTACTTCCGAGGCGACGACCGCGAAACCGCGCCCGGCCGCGCCTGCGCGCGCCGCCTCGATCGTCGAGTTGAGCGCGAGCAGCGTGGTCTGCTTGGCGATGGTCGCGATGAGGTTGACGACGTTGCCGATCGCGGCCGAGGATTCGCGCAGGCGATCGACATTGACGCCGGCCTCGCGCGCCGCCTCGCTGGCCTGGTCGGCGAGCTGGCCGGCATTGCGGACCTGCGCATTGATGCCGTCGGCGGAGTGGCTGAACTTGTCGGCGGCGTCGGTGAAGCTGGCGGCGGTCGCCGCCGCGGTGCTGCTGTGTTTGGTCAGCGCATCGGTTCGCTCGCGGATCGCGCCCAGCGTCGCGGCGGTCGATTGCGCGCCGCTTGCGACCGAGTCCGCGGCGCGTTCGAGCTGGCGGATCATGGCGCCGAGCTCAAGTTCCAGAAGGTCGAGAATCTCCTTGGCGCTGTCGCTGGCCGCCGGCGGCGGGGCGGGTTCGGCAGGAGAGATCGGGGCCGGCGCGGTGATGCCGCTGGTCGCCGTGTCAGGCAACCGCTTCAGAAACAGAGGCAATGCCATGATAAATTTTTCTCGTTATAAGTGGAAAACAACCCCATCATTCCACCGTCTCGTAAACCGGTGGTTAACCAAAATGGCGGGTGGACGAAGGTCGTAGGGCGTGCGTCCGCCGTGGTGCGGCGGCTTTGATTTTGCCGCGCGCGGGCTTATAAGCCGCGCCTTGCCTCCATTGTCCGTCACGGCGGTCGCGGCCTTGTCGCCAGTCTGCTGGCTCCGCGTAACCGATTGCCGGAAAAGACATTTTCGCTTCCGAGGCGCTGTTCGAGGAGAGACCATCCGTATGGCCGGACATTCCCAGTTCAAGAACATCATGCATCGCAAGGGCCGCCAGGATGCCCAGCGCTCGAAACTGTTCAGCAAGCTGGCCCGCGAAATTACCGTGGCCGCCAAGCTCGGCACGCCCGACCCGGCGATGAATCCGCGATTGCGCGCGGCCATCATCGCCGCCCGCGGCGAGAACATGCCGAAGGACAATATCGAGCGCGCCATCAAGAAGGCGGCGGGCAACGAGGGCGAGAATTACGACGAGATCCGCTACGAGGGCTATGGCCCCGGCGGCGTCGCCGTGATCGTCGAGGCGCTGACCGACAACCGCAACCGCGCGGCGTCCGATATCCGGTCGTTCTTCACCAAATCGGGCGGCAATCTCGGCGAGAGCGGTTCGGTCGCCTTCATGTTCGATCGGGTCGGCGCCGTCGAATACGATGCCGCCGCCGCCACCGAGGAGGCGATGCTGGAGGCGGCGATCGAGGCCGGCGCCGACGACGTGGTGTCTTCGGATGCGGGCCATGAAATCTTCACCGCGCAGGATTCGCTTCACGAGGTCGCCAAGGCGCTCGAAGGCCGGTTCGGCGAGCCGCGCAAGGCGGCGCTGACATGGCGGCCCCAGAACACCATCGCGGTCGATGACGACACCGGCGAGAAGCTGCTCAAGCTGATCGACAACTTAAACGAGCACGACGACGTTCAGAACGTCTACGCCAATTTCGAGCTGTCCGACGCGCTGGTCGCCAAGCTCAGCGCGTAACCGCTGTTTTCTCTTGACCTGCGCCCCGGGTGTGAGCATCTGAGGGCACTTGCGGTTTCGCTTTGTCGAAGCCGCGTCACAGGAATCCATTCTAGATGCCGAGCGACAGTCAACGTATTTCGCCGTCAGTGGCCGCCGCGGACTGAGCCGTTTACGAAGCCTGATCGCCGCGATCGGGCTTCCTGGCTCGCCGCACTGCCGTTGACGGCGGATTGCACAGGTGAGCCATGAAAGAGCTGAACATCGCGCCCGATGGCGTTTTCGATGCGGAGACCTTCGCCTCCAGCCTCGCCCGCGAGCACGTTGCCGACAACGTCGAAGCCATCAACCAGCTTGCGCCGGAACAGGCCGCGCAGGTGATCGCGCGGCTGCCGACCGAAGTGGCGATCGACATCCTCGATACCCGCGAACTTCTGTTCGGGGCGGATATCGTCCAGGCGTTGCCGCGCCCGCTGGCGCTGTCGCTGCTCGCCGGCATGTCGGCGGACATGGCAGCGGATATCGTGCAGCTTCTGCCGGAGGCGGCGCATACGGAGATCATGCAGGGGCTGGACGTCGCGACGCGCGCGACCATCGCCAATCTGCTCACCTATCCGGAGAACACCGCCGGCGGCATCATGACGACCGAATTCGTCAGCGTGCCGTCGACCTTCACCGTCGAGCAGACGTTGCAGCATATCCGCCGCGTCGAGCGCACCCGCGAAACGGTCTATGCGATCTACGTGCTCGATCCCGTCAGCAACCGCCTGCTCAAGGCGATTTCCCTGCGGCGGCTGATTGCGGGCGAGCCCGGCGCCAACATCCTGTCGGTGGCGGCCGACCGCGAGACCATCACCACGCGGCCGCTGACCGACCGCGAGGAGGTGGCGCGGCTGATCTCCAAATACGACCTGCTGGCTATTCCCGTGGTCGATATGGCGGGGCATGTCATCGGCATCGTCACCGTCGACGACATCATCGACACCATCATCGAGGAAAATACCGAGGACGTGCAGAAGTTCGGCGGCATGGAGGCGACCGTCGATCATTACATGCAGGTCGGGATGCCGGAGATGATCCGCAAGCGCGGCGGCTGGCTGTGCCTGCTGTTCCTTGGCGAAATGCTGACGGCGAGCGCGATGCAGCATTACGAGGTCGAGCTGGAGAAGGCGCTGGTGCTGACCCTGTTCATCCCGCTGATCATGAGCTCGGGGGGTAATTCCGGTTCGCAGGCGACGTCACTCCTGATCCGCGCGCTGGCGCTGCGCGAGGTGCGGCTGCGCGACTGGTGGCGCGTGGCGCTCCGGGAACTGCCGACCGGGCTGATCCTCGGCAGCATGCTCGGCCTCATCGGGCTGACGCGAGTGGTGTTGTGGCAGAAGCTCGGCCTCTACGACTATGGCGAGCACTGGGTGCTGATCGGCCTCACCGTGGCGGCGGCCCTGATCGGCGTCGTGACGTTCGGGTCGGTGGTCGGCTCGATGCTGCCATTCGCCCTGCAACGGGCCGGTTTCGATCCGGCCAGCGCGTCCGCGCCGTTCGTCGCCACGCTGGTCGATGTCACCGGGCTGATGATCTATTTCAGCGTCGCGCTTTTGATCCTGCGGGGAACGCTGCTGTAGCGGGGCGCGGGCGCTGTCCCGCAACATCCGCTATGGTAGGGCATGTCTCGCACACCGATTCGCATTCTGGGCATCGATCCGGGCCTGCGCCGCACCGGCTGGGGTGTCATCGATACCGACGGCAACCGCCTGGTGTTCGTCGGCTGCGGCTCGGTCGAGACACGCGAGAGCATGGCGCTCGCCGAGCGGCTTCGTGTCATCCATGACGGGCTTGCCCGCGTGCTTGGCGAGTTTCTCCCGGCCGAGGCGGCGGTGGAGCAGACCTTCGTTAATAAGGACGGCGTCGCCACCCTCAAGCTCGGTCAGGCGCGCGGCGTGGCGATGCTGGCGCCGGCGCTGGCCGGCATCAGCGTGGCTGAATACGCGCCCAACCAGGTGAAGAAAACCGTGGTGGGCGCCGGCCATGCCGACAAGACCCAAATTCAGGTGATGCTGAAAATCCTGTTGCCCAAGGCCAATCCGACAACGGCCGATGCGGCCGACGCGCTGGCCATCGCCATCACTCATGCCCATCACCGTCGCAGCACGGCGATCGCGCTGAAGGTGGCGGGATGATCGGCAAGCTCAAGGGCATCGTCGATTCCTATGGCGACGACTACGTCATCCTCGATGTCGGTGGCGTCGGCTACCAGGTCCAGTGCGGCGCGCGCACGCTGCAGGCGCTGCCCTCGCCCGGCGAGGCGGCGGTGCTGTCGATCGAAACCTATGTGCGCGAGGACCAGATCCGGCTGTTCGGTTTCCGCAGCGACACCGAGCGCGAGTGGTTCCGGCTGTTGCAGACGGTGCAGGGCGTCGGCGCCCGCGTCGCGCTGTCGGTGCTCGGCACGCTGTCGCCGTCCGACCTCGCCAACGCCATCGCGCTGCGCGACAAGGCGGCGGTGGCGCGCTCGCCCGGCGTCGGGCCGAAGGTTGCCGAGCGCATCGTGACTGAGTTGAAGGACAAGGCGCCGGCGCTCGCCAATGTCGATCCCGCGGTGGTGAAGCTGTCGGATGCGCTTGACGACAAGCGCGCGCCGCAGCCCGTGAGCGACGCGATCTCGGCGTTGGTCAATCTCGGTTACGGTCAGCCGCAGGCGGCGGCGGCGATTGCCAGCGCCTCGCGCAGTGCCGGAGATGACGCTGCAACGGCGACGCTGATCCGGCTCGGCCTGAAGGAACTTTCTAAGTGAGTCCGGCGCGCGCCGACGATCCGCCGATGTGGCGACGGCTGCTGCGCGTGCTGGCGGTGGTGCTGGTGTTCGTTGCCGTCGGGCCGCCGGTCGGCGGGCTCGTCTTCATGCCGGCAGTCGCGCTGGCCGCCCTCGGGTCGGAAGCGGAGATGTCGTCGATGCTGATCATCACCGCGTTCGGGCTGATCTACGCGGTGCCGTTCAGCTACTTTATCGGCGCGTTGCCGGCGGCCCTGACCGGCTGTTTCGTCGGTGTCTGGCTGGCGTTCTACGGGCGTATGACGCTCCTGCCCGCGCTTGCGACGGGAGCGGGCGCCGGCTTTGTGATGGCGAGCCTGTCGGATCGGGAACTGCTGTTCTCCGCGACCGGCCCGATCGACCGGCAGGCGCTGCCGATCATGGCATCCTGCCTGGTCGCCACCGTTGTCTGCTGGCTTATCGTCCGCGGCTGGTATTTTTCGCAGCCGGTCGTGATAAGGAGGGCCGCATGAGCGCGCCCCCCCGTCTTGTCACCCCCGAGCGCCGCGCCGACGATATCGGCGACACCTCGCTGCGGCCGCAGGCATTGGGCGATTTCGTCGGCCAACAGCAGGCGCGCGCCAACTTGCAGATTTTCATCGACGCCGCCCGCAAGCGGGGCGAGGCGCTCGACCATGTGCTGTTCGTCGGCCCGCCCGGCCTCGGCAAGACCACGCTGGCGCAGATCGTGGCGCGCGAACTTGGCGTCGGCTTCCGCGCTACCTCCGGTCCCGTGATCGCCAAGGCCGGCGACCTCGCCGCGCTCTTGACCAATCTCGAAGAGCGCGACGTGCTGTTCATCGACGAGATCCACCGTCTCAACCCATCGGTCGAGGAGGTGCTGTATCCTGCGATGGAGGACTTTCAGCTCGACCTGATCATCGGCGAAGGCCCGGCGGCGCGTTCGGTGAAGATCGATCTGGCAAAATTCACGCTGGTCGGCGCGACGACGCGCGCGGGGCTCCTGACCAATCCGCTGCGCGACCGCTTCGGCATTCCGGTGCGGCTCAATTTCTACACCGTCGAGGAGTTGGAGAAGATCGTCACGCGCGGCGCGCGGCTGCTTCATATCGGCATGACCGCCGACGGCGCCAACGAGATCGCGCGGCGCGCGCGCGGCACCCCGCGCATCGCCGGACGGCTGTTGCGCCGCGTGCGCGACTTCGCCTCCGCGGCCGATGCTGCGGCAATCGACCGCGCCATTGCCGACCACGCGCTCGGCGCGTTGGAGGTCGATGGCGCCGGGCTCGATGCGATGGATCGCCGCTATCTCTCCACCATCGCGCTCAACTACGGCGGCGGCCCGGTCGGCGTCGAGACCATGGCGGCGGCGCTGTCGGAGCCGCGCGACGCCATCGAGGACATCATCGAGCCGTA
>JBEBWH010000054.1:0-13006 GCA_040392305.1 Bradyrhizobium sp.
GGCCGGCCAGTTCGACCGCGGCGCGGGTGAAGCCGCAGCCCCGCCATCTCGGCTTCCCGGCATGGTCGGCGAGCGAAGCGAACATCATCTGAATGCGTTCCGGCATCGGCAGGGCAGGGTCTCCGAGCCAGCCACGATAGCGCTCCACCGTCGACCGGTCGCGCATCTCCAGATAGGCGGCGATCAGCGCATCCTTGCTGTCGAAGTGGTAGTAGAGCGTGCGCTTCGTCACGCCCGCGCGTTCGGCGATCGCATCGACGCTGACGCTGCGCAGTCCATGCTCGTAGAACAGCGCCTCGGCCGCCTCGACAATTCTGATGCGAGTATCATGTGTCATTCAGATTATTCCCCTCCCGCACGCGGTCGATCAACCTTCCCATTATATGCCAACAACTGTTGGCCCGGTCGGGAAATCTCGTCCAGTGCTTGTCCCCCGCGCCATGCCGGACCAGTATTGCGCGCCAGAGGATGTTCTCAAGGGTAAGCCATTCATGACTGTCGCGGGTTCGGTCTCGCTCTTTCTCGTCATGGCCGCACTCGCGGCCCTGCCCAGTGCGAGCGTTGCGCTGGTGGTGGTCAGGTCCGCCACTCATGGAACTCGACAGGGGATTGCCGCTGCCTTCGGCATCGCCGTGGGGGACCTGATCTTCGTTGCCCTGGCCATTGCCGGGCTGGCAGCGATGGCCGAGGCGATGGGCGCGCTCTTTGCGGTCCTGCGCTATGCCGCAGCTGCCTATCTCGTCTGGTTCGGGCTGAGCCTTGTCCGCAGCGCCTCGAGCCCTCTGGACCGGCCGAAGCCTGTCCAAACCGCCGGTGGAATGTGGATCAGCTTTGCCGCGGGCGTCGGGCTGACTCTGGGAGATGTGAAGGCCATTCTGTTTTATGCGGCGCTGTTTCCTGCCTTTGTCGACGTAGCCGCCGTGACAGTTCCCGACATCGCGGTGATTTCGGCAATCACGCTAGTCGCGGTCGCGGGCGTGAAGATCGCCTACGCCATGGCTGCCAGGCGGATCGCACGCGCTTCGAAGGAGTGGCGCTTTCGGCCCGCGGCTCAAAAGGTCGCCGGCGGCGCGATGATCGCAACGGGCGGCATGCTCGCCCTCAAGACATAACCATGACGATTCTTGAGGCCGGGCCGGGTGTCAATACGGCGAGGCCATCGACGTTATGAACTCGGGTCTGGAAAACTGCGATCTCCAGCGGTGCTTGGGTGCGCGATGGCGAGAAACTCGGTCGTTCCCGCGGAGAGATTTCGGACGTGATGCAATTCGCCGGGTGGTATTTCTAGGCCCTCATGCTCACCTAGAATGTGATCACTACCCATCGTCTTAATTGCAAGCTCGCCCTTGAGTACAAAAAAGAACTGCCGGGCTTTATTGTGGTAATGTTCTACCTCGGTTGTTGCGGGTGGCATCCGTTCGTGGAAAACGACTAGATCCTGCCTGCTAAGCAGTTCCCAAGTGTTGCAGTTGTCGCCCCATCCACGGGGCGTAACGTTCGATATGCTCTTCTTCATTCGGATACTCCTATGTTTAATCTGTTTTTTAACCAGCAGTATGCGCAAGGATCTTTGACAGGAACGCCCGCGCGCGTTCGGATTGCGGCTGCTCGAAGAATCCACCTGAAGGTGCATCCTCAACGATTTCACCTCCGTCCATAAAAATGACGCGATCAGCAACTTGCCGGGCAAAGCCCATCTCATGGGTCACGGCTACCATGGTGGTTCCCTCGCGCGCGAGAGCAACCATCACGTCCAGAACTTCGCTGATCATTTCAGGATCGAGCGCAGATGTCGGCTCATCGAACAAAACAGCGACGGGGTCCATCGCGAGCGCGCGGGCAATCGCCACACGCTGCTGTTGTCCGCCTGAGAGTTGGGCGGGATAGCTGCGCGCTTTAGCCTCCAGGCCAACGCGTTTGAGAAGTGTCATCGCACGTTCTTCCGCTTCGGCTTTCGCACGTCGCAGCACCTTCGTCTGCGCGAGCGTCAGGTTCGCCAAGACATCCAGGTGGGGAAAAAGCTCAAAATGCTGGAAAACCATACCGATGCGACTGCGCAGAGCAGGCAGGTCCGTTTTCGGGGAGCCAAGGTCTATGCCGTCGACGATGATAGTACCCTTTTGAATCTGCTCGAGACCGTTTAGGCACTTGATGAGCGTGGATTTACCAGATCCGGAGGGGCCGCAGATAACGACCACCTCTCCCTTTGTGACCGAGGCAGTACATTCCTTCAAAACGTGAAGGTCTCCGTACCATTTGGACACCAGTTTCATGTCGATCAACGCTGCCATGGATCAGCTTCCTACACGTGCAAGGGAAATCGTGTTGCGTTCGCTGAGACGCCTGACCAGAATTGATGCGGCGTAACAGATGACGAAGTAGACTGCGGCGGAGAACAGATACATCTCGACCAAGCGCCCATCCCTTTGGCCAATCTTGCCAGCAGCGCCGAGAAAGTCTGTGAGCGACACCACGTACACCAGGGACGTGTCCTGAAAGAGAATGATCAACTGCGTGAGGATGACAGGTGTCATGTTGCGCACAGCCTGAGGCAGGATGATCAACAAGAACCTCTGGACAGGACGAAAGCCCAAGGCCGACGATGCCTCGATCTGACCGCGCGGAATTCCATTTATCCCTGACCGGATGATCTCACAGAAATATGCAGCTTCGAAGAGCGTGAACGTGATCAAGGCTGACCAGACTGCTCCAACCGCGACGGGTCGAGGTGAGCCGACCACCCATTGGGTTACGAAAGGCACCAGAAAGAAAAACCAAAAGATTACCAGCACGAGCGGCAGAGAACGGATGGTGTTCACATAAGTCGCAGCCAACCACCGTACAGGACGATAGGATGATGAGCGCAGGACTGCGAGCAGAATGCCAAGCGCGAACCCTAGAGTGCCTGCAAAGAAGGTCAGGAATAACGTAAACGCCATCCCTTCATAGAAGAGGTAGCCTGCAGAGCGGATGATGACGCCAAAGTCAAAATCAACCATGCTTGCCTCCCCTGTGAGTCCGCGTTGCCGACCTGTCGGCTTCGGTTCCGCTCAACACCTCCGCCGCCGACATGATTGCGACGATGACGAAGTTAATCATAAGGTAAAGGAGGGTTGCCGCGATGAAAGATTCAAATATCTGAAATGAGTATTCCTGCATGGCGCGTGCGCTTGCGGTCAGCTCCATTACTCCAATGGTCAGTATTACCGCAGAATTCTTTACGATGCTTATGAATTCTGATGTCATCGTCGGTATCAACAGACGAAAGGCGCGAGGCAACAACACATACCGATATGTCTGGACAGGTCGAAGCCCCAGCGCTCGAGCTGCTTGCCATTGACCGGCACGAATTGCGTTGAGCGCTGCCCGAACCTGTTCGCAGATGCGCGCCGCTGAGTAGAATCCCAGGCTGAGCGTACCTAGAACGAGCGGCCCGTCGGGCGACTGCTTGACCAGGATCTGGAGATCACGAGGCAGCAATTCCGGCAGGACGAAATACCATAGGAACATTTGTGCAAGGAGTGGAATGTTCCTGAAGAGTTCAACGTAGGCCCGCGCTGCGGAGCCAACCATACCACTCTGACGTGCGGCAATGCCCATTGGCACTCCCACCGCGATAGCGATGGCTGCTGAAAATACGGCAATGATGCAGGTGGTTGCCGCGCCGGCAAGGATCATCTGTAGATATGTGGCGGATCCGTCCGGCGCGGGGTCAAAGAAGATCGACCAGTTCCAATAATAGTTCACGAGGGTGCACGCCTTCTGGCTGGTCCGGCAGTTTGAAGCGGACGTCGAACCTTGACGATGCCCGCCCTTTAACCGGCTAGCGATAATCGTCGGCGCTGGCCGAGTCGGTCGGGTTGGCCCATGCTCGTTTCAGGATATCGCTCGGTTCAAGGCCCAGAGTTACATTTCGTGGCGGAATGGGGCTTAGAAACCACTTCTGGTAGAGCGCCTCTACTTCACCGTTCTGCATCAATTCGACCATTACGCGATCGACGATTGTCTTGAACTGTGGGTCGTCCCGCCGGATCATGATCGCGTACGGCTCGACGGAAAGGGGATCGCCCACGATATGATAGGCGTCTGGCTGTTTGGAGTTTGCTGAGAGGCTTGACAGCAAGATGTCGTCCATCACGAGTGCGGCGGCCCGATCAGTTTCGAGCAGCAGAAAACTTTCGGCCAAATCCTTGCCGGCGATGACATTCATTCCAAGCTGCTGATTGGCATTTATCTCGACGAGTTGCCGCATGTTGGTCGTGCCGGAATTCGACGCGACCGTCTTGCCCCGCAGATCCTGCAATCCGTTTATCCCGCTGTCCTTCTTCGTGAGAATGCGGTTGCCCGCGATGAAGTAGGTCATGGAAAATGCGACCTGGCTTTGGCGCTCGACAGTGTTCGTCGTTGAGCCGCACTCCATGTCCACCGTACCGTTCAGTAGCAGTGGAATGCGCGTCGCAGAGTTCACAAGGGTCAGGCGCGTGACGATCCCATCCTTGCCGAGTTCCTGCTTGATCCCGTCCGCAACGCGCTGGCAGATTTCAAGTGCATAGCCAACTGGCTGCTGGTTGCCATCCAAGTAGGAGAAGGGGATTGATGAGTCACGATGAGATACCACGATCTCCGAAGTGTCGACGATCTTTTTCAACGTGCCTTCAAGCTCTTCGGCCAACGCCTGAGTCGGAATCGCCGCGAGCGAGAGGCAGCAGGCCAAGTTCCTGATTGTTTTCATGATTGTTCCCCTTTTTCATTTGTTTTCGCGGTTGGCTCCAAGAGCCACACACCAACCTGTGCTTCTGAGGCCAGGCTTGCGCCCCGGCAAAGGCATCGGGTCTTGAGGTCTGACGTAGTGAATTATCTCGACCTCGTCGTCATCGGATGCCGTATAATTGCGAGGTGTCGGTGAGAGTTGAACGCTCTCAAATTGTAGCCGCGGGCGGCGGGTTGTCCAAGATTATTGATATAACGGCTCGATAGAGCAAACGTATGGTTGGCTGCTATGGTTGGATCGAATCTGAAAAGAACAGCGATGTCTGTACGTCGAAGGACTGGACTGCGCCGTGCAAGATCGCTTGCGTCTCATTTGCCATCAACCATTAACTTTCGTGTAAAATCGACCGGCTTTAACGGGGCTGCATGCCGTGGCGAAGGGACGTGAAGTGCCGGGACGGAGTGAAAGTCCAGATCGACCGCATCACTGTCGAAACCGGTCTGGAATTCAGGCGAGTCACATTGACGAGCTCGTCTGATACATCCAATGTATGGTCATGGATTTCCGTCTCATCCGTCATCTCACCTATTTTTTGGCCGTCGCCGAAGAGAAGCACTTTGGCCGTGCTGCCGAGCGGTTAGGTATATCGCAGCCCCCACTGAGTTCACAGATTAAGATCCTGGAACACTCCCTCGGCGTAGAGCTTTTCGAACGCGCGCGAACCGGTGTTAGACTTACCCCTGAGGGCGAAGCGATCCTTCCCTCCGTCCAAAGACTCGCCGATCAGGCGAGGCGACTCGAGGAAGCTGTTCGCGATGCGCGAGCCGGTCGCTCACGGACAATGCTGGTCGGCGCGGTGACCTCGGCAATGTTCCATCCGCTCGGACCCACGATCCGCCGTCTGCGGAAGCAACGGCCTGATCTAAGCGTGACCATCGTCGAGATGGACAGCGCGGATGCAATCTCGGCCCTCGAGCGCGAGGAGATCGATGCGGCTATTGTGCGTGCAAACCGGGTGGCTGCTCCGTTGCAGGCATTACCTCTTTTCGAAGACTCGCTAGTGGTAGCTCTTCCCGCAGGCCACCCAACGGCCGAGCTGGCGGTGGTGCCGCTATGCGCGCTCGCCGACGAACGCATGGTCATGTGTGGTCGCCGGGTGAGCCCGATCTATCACGACCAGATCATTGCCGGCTGCCAGAAAGCAGGATTTTCGCCTCGCGTGGTGCACGAGGCAGGATCGATCCTGTCACAGATCGCTTTCATAGGCTGCGGCATCGGTATCGGGCTGGTGCCTTCAACAATGACGAGTGTCGGCACTTCCGACGTGATCTTTCGTCCCTTGCGCGAGCGGGTGGAGATCATCACCATTGCGCTCGCGTGGAACTCCGAGCGGCTGCATCCGGACACCAATAGCCTTGCGGAAATCGCGCGAAATGTCTGCGCTGCGAGCGGCACCAACACCCTTGCTGTGAGTCAGGACATGGCATAGTTCGCGGCTACCGTCACGACATGATATCGAGGAAGACGCACGTTCGCGGTGATCGAGGCACTGGAGGATACTACTGGCCGTTTCACCACGATCGCGGCCTCCCCATTCAGATCATGAGATTCGCGAGCTGAGGTGAAAAGGCAGGCGTATTTAGCCACGGTTTTCGCCGAAACCAGCGGACCGCCCAGAAAAGGTCGGGGAATGGTTGGTCAACGACTCAACGAACCGACGGATTGCGATGCAGGCCTTGTCGAGCGAACTTTCGTCTAGCGCGTAAGCGATGCGGAAATAGGGGCCGAGACCGAAGGCGCTTCCATGGACGGCCGCGATATCCGCCTCGTCCAGCAAGGCGTTAACCACATCCTCGTCGCTGTCGAGACGCGCGCCCCGCGGCGTGACCCTGCCGATCAGGTCCTCACAGGAAACGAAGGCGTAGAAAGCGCCCTGAGGAACCTCGCAGCGCAATCCGGGCACTGCGTTCAATCGCTCGACCAGCATGTCGCGGCGACGCTGGAATGCCGCACGCGACTGGCGGATGAAATCCTGCGGCCCCGTCAGTGCGGCGAGCGCCGCGTGCTGGGAAATGGTGCAGGCACCCGACGTCTGCTGGCCTTGCATCTTCTCCATGGCTTCGATCAGCCAGCCGGGGCCTGCGCCGAAACCGATCCGCCAGCCCGTCATGGCATAGGCCTTGGAGACGCCGTTCATCGTGAGCACGCGCTCCTGAAGCCGCGACTCCGCCTGCGCGATGGTGGAAAATTCCAGCCCATCGAAGATCAGGTGCTCATAGATGTCGTCCGACAGCACCAGCACATCCGGATGCGTCAGCAGGACTTCCGCGAGCACCTGCAACTCCTCACGCGCGTAGACCGCGCCGGTCGGGTTCGACGGTGAATTAACGATCAGCCAGCGGGTGCGGGATGAGATGGCGTCGTCCAGCGCCTCCGGCGTCAGCTTGAAGCCAGTCTCCGCGCCGCAAGGAACGATCACCGGTCGCGCCCCGCAAAGCTGGGCGATTTCCGGATAGCTGACCCAGTAGGGCGCGGGGATGATGACCTCGTCGCCCTCATTCAGCGTCGCGGCGAGCGCGTTGAAGATCACCTGCTTGCCGCCGGAGGCAATGATAGTGTCGCGCCAGTCGACATAGAGGCGGTTCTCGCGCCGGAATTTTTCAGCCACCGCCTCGCGCAGAGGGCGCATGCCCGCGACCTGCGTGTAGCGGGTGTGGCCAGCCCGGATCGCTGCAACGCCGGCTTCGCGCACATGGTCGGGCGTGTCGAAATCCGGTTCGCCGGCGCTAAGCGAGATGACCTTCGCGCCCGCGGCCCGTCGCGCCGCGACGCGGTCCATGACCTTGTAGGTCGCGGAAGGGCGCGCCGCCGCGAGATAGCGATTCAACTTCGTGGCATGCCCGATCATTGCTCGGCCCGCCATCGCGTCAGCCCGAGCAAGCCAAGCGTCGTCGTGCCTTCCTTCAGGCGCTCCATGAACACCGCTTCCTTGTCCGCCCTTGCCTGCCCGGCCGCCAGCGTCCGCTTCGCGTGGGCTGCCGGGACGACAAGCACTCCGTCGTCGTCAGCTACGACGAGGTCTCCCGGCGATACCGGCGTGCCGGCAAGGCTCAGCGACTTGCCGACCGACGGTGCACTGGCTTTGATGGTCCCGCGCATCGAAACGCCACGGGTAAAGACCGGAAACCGTCGTTCCCGCAGCGCCGCGATGTCGCGCACGCCGCCGTCGATAACGAGGCCGACGATCCCCGCCGCCTCGGCCGCCACCGTCAGCACCTCGCCCCAGTAGCCGGCGACGAAACCTGCTGCAGAAACGACGAGAACGCTTCCGCGCGGGGCCTGCTCCATCGCGATGTGGATGGCGAGGTTGTCGCCGGGCGAGCACTCCAGCGGAAAGGCCGGGCCGGCGACGGAAGCGCCCGGCCACACGGTGCGGATGGCCGGGTCGACCGAGCTGGTCGGCAGGCCCGAGGCTTCGTGAAGTGTCGACGTGCCCAGTGCGCGCGCCAGAACCAGCGCATCGTTGTCGTACGTCATGATGCTCAGGCCTTGCGTTGCAGCGTGTGGTAGCCGAGGGATGCGCGCGCCTGGCCGATCGTGTCGCCTTGCGCTATCCGCTCGCGGATCGCCGCCTCGGCGGCCTCGATCTTGCGCGCGGTTTCCGCGACATCGCGGGCGCAGGCGCGCGGGACGACGACGACGCCGTTCGCGTCGGCGACCACGATGTCGCGGGAGGCGACGCGGACCGTGCCGATCCCGACCGTCGCGTTGACCGATTCCACCTGAACCCGATCCTTGCCGGTGCGCATGAAGCGACCCGTCGTGAACAACGGATAATCGTCCGCGAACGCCTTGCCTACGTCACGGCAGACGCCGTCGATGACGGTCGCCGCGATGCCGCGATAGCCCGCATACTGGGTCATGATGTCGCCCCAGACGGTGCAGTCGGTACGTCCGTCATTGTCGATGACCAAGATGTCCCCCTCGGCCACGTCGTCGATGAAATCGCCGACGCTGCCGGGAGGCACGGATGCCGGCACGTACTTGACGGTGAAGGCCGGGCCAACCACGACCCTAGTGTAGTTGGCGAGCGGCGCGATCCCCAGCGCTTGGCCGTGAATGCCGAGCGTGTCGAGCGCATCGGACACGCCGGGCGTGTCGAGGCCGGCGAAAAGTGCAACGAGTTCCCGATCCTCGGTGCTGGCGTTTTGCGGATTGGTCATTTTGTATTCCTCCAGAAAGGGTGCCGTCACTGGTGACGGATAGCTTCGAATTCCTTGTCGTGCATCACTTCGGCAACGGAGCGTCCCGAGCGGACCGCCCTCACCATGCCGTCCTGCCGCTTGGCGATGCGCTCGCCCAGATCGAGGGCCTCCTCAATGCGCCCGGCCGGCACGAAAACCGTTCCGCAGCGGTCGGCGATCACGTAGTCGTCCTCATGCACCGTCACGCCGGCGATCTCGACCGGGGTGCCG
The DNA here is from genome assembly GCA_040392305.1 of Bradyrhizobium sp. Classification (GTDB taxonomy): domain Bacteria; phylum Pseudomonadota; class Alphaproteobacteria; order Rhizobiales; family Xanthobacteraceae; genus PRO6. The sequence continues at coordinate 9,187 of JBEBWH010000054.1, forward strand.
GAATTGAGCTGGACAACACGGTTGCGAGCGCTGATCATGGTGATGCCGCGCCCGTAGACCGGATAGCCGATCGACTCACTTCCCTCGATGTCCCGGCTGACGCCGTCGATGACGGTCCCGCGCACCTTCTTGGCGGTCGCAGCGTTGGCAATGATGTCGCCCCAGCAGGAAATGCCTTCGAGCCCGCCGGCAATCACGAGGATGCGGTCGTCGCTCGTGATCGCGTCGATGACCGGCGTGATCAGGTGCGGGGTGAGCCCGTCGTCGGTCTTGGGACCAAGCTGGACCGTGCTGGCGCGTCCGACGATCTTCGGGCAATCCCATAGCGGCCTGAGCCCGTAGGTCGCGCCTGGAAGGCCGAAGAAGTCGAGTGCATCTGAGACCGTATTCGTGTCAAGAGAAGCAAGGCGGGCAAGCAAGGCGGCAGTCATCGAAAAGGCTCCATGTTGATGGACTGCAAGCATCGTGTCGGCGAGCTGAGAAGTAAAATTCGCAGATCGTATCCGGTCGATAGTGTATCTGGAACGACACCCCGAACGCGGGAGACCGCTGGGAACACTTTCCCAGCTCGTCACGAGGCGAGAGAGATGACGGGCACGGTGATCGGAAGAAGTTATAGCCTCGCTACGGCTTACGCGGCGATGGCGGCAGGTCGGTGCACACGCCTTCAAACAGCTCCGCCGCCATGCCGATGGTCTCGCCCAGCGTCGGGTGGGGGTGGATGGTCCTGCCGATATCGACGGCGTCCGCGCCCATCTCGATGGCGAGGCAGATTTCGCCGATCATGTCGGCCGCATTCGGCCCGACGATGACGCCGCCGATCACACGATGCGTGTCGGGGTCGAAGACGAGCTTCGTCATGCCGTAGGCTGCCCCGTTCGCAATAGCGCGGCCAGATGCGGCCCAGGGGAATTTTGCGGTTTCGACCTTGCGGCCGGCTGCCTTCGCCGCATCCTCCGTAACACCGACCCAGGCGATTTCCGGATCCGTATAGGCGACGCTGGGGATGACCGAGGCGTCGAAATGGCTCTTCATGCCGGCAGCCGCTTCGGCCGCGACATGGCCTTCATGGACCGCTTTGTGCGCCAGCATCGGCTCGCCGGCGATGTCGCCGATGGCGAAAATGTGCGGCGTGCTCGTGCGCATCTGGCTGTCCACGGTGATGAAGCCGCGTGCATCGGGCGCAACGCGTGCCTTCTCCAGCTCGAGCACCGCGCCGTTGGGCCGCCGGCCCGCCGCCTGAAGCACGAGGTCGTAGCTGCGCTCGACCGGCGGCGAGCCGGCGATGGTAACCGCGATGCCGTCAGATCCGGCGACGGCCTTCTCGACACGTGCGCCGAGGAAGACGTCACCGAAGCGATGCGCGTTCTCCTTGCGCCAGCTCGCGACCGCGTCACGGTCCACGCCGGCGAGCAGTCCGTCGAGCCGTTCGACCACATCGACGCGCGCGCCCAGCGCGCTGTAGACCGTCGCCATCTCGAGGCCTATGATGCCGCCGCCGATCACCAGCATGCGCTTGGGAACGAAGGGCAGCTCCAGCGCCCCGGTGGAATCGACGATGCGCGGATCGTCCGGCAGGAAGGGCAGGCGCACCGCCGAGGATCCCGCCGCGACGACGCAGTGCCTGAAGTCGACCGTGCGGCCGCCGTCATCGGCGGTGACGACGAGGCTGACGAGCGAGGCAAACCTTGCCGTGCCGCGGATGATCTCGACCTTGCGCTGCCGGGCCATCTGCGCGAGCCCGCCGGTCAGCCGCGCGACGGTCGCGCTCTTGAAATCTCTCAGCTTGTCGAGGTCGAGCGTCGGTTCCGGGAAGGAGACACCGTGCGCGGCGAGCCGCTGCGCCTCCTCCTTCACCGCTGCGACGTGCAGCAGTGCCTTGGAGGGTATGCAGCCGACATTGAGGCAGACGCCGCCGAGCGTGGCGTGCTTCTCGACCAGAGCCACCTTCAGCCCAAGATCGGCTGCGCGGAACGCCGCCGAGTACCCGCCCGGTCCGCCGCCGATGACGACGAGGTCGAACTCCGGCGCATCGCCGGCCACGGGAGCGGCGACGGCAGGCGCCGCCGCGGGGGCCGCGGGTTGCGGCGGCGCTTCCGCAGCCGCGGTGGCGATGGTGCCGATCAGGCTTCCCTTCGAGACGCGGTCGCCGACGGCGACCGTCAGCGTCTCGATGCGTCCGGCGAACGGCGACGGCACCTCGAGCGTCGCCTTGTCGGATTCGAGCGTCAGCAGCGACTGCTCGAGCGTGACCTCCTCGCCGCGCTTCACCAGCAGCTCGATGACCAGCACCTCGGCGAAGTCGCCGATATCGGGAATGCGGATCTCGACGATGTTCGCCATCATGTCCTCACAGCGCCGCGCGGCGGAAATCGGCCAGCGTGGCGGCGATATGGCCGAGGAAGCGGGCGGCCGCCACGCCGTCAACCACGCGATGGTCCCACGACAGGCTGACGGGCAGGATCGACCGGGGCTGGAAGGAAGCGCCGTCCCATACCGCCTCGGTGGCCGAGCGGCCGGCGCCGAGGATCGCCACCTCCGGCGCGTTGATGATGGGCGCGAAGCCCGCGCCGCCGACGCCGCCGAGCGAGGAGATGGAGAAGCAGCCGCCCTGCATGTCGGCGGCGGCGAGCGTGCCGGCGCGCGCCCTGTCGGCCAGCGCGCGCATCTCGGCCGCGATCGCCATCAGCCCCTTGCGGTCGCAGTCGCGGATGACCGGCACCATCAGACCCTTCGGCGTGTCGGCCGCGAAACCGACATGGACATAGTCCTTCATGACCAGCTCGTCGCCGTCGAGCGACGCGTTGAAGCGCGGATAGGCCCTCAACGCCAGCGCCGACGCCTTGATGAGGAAGGCGACCATGGTCAGCTTCGCGTCGGACGCGCTGGCTTGCCTGTTGACGGTCTGGCGGAACGCCTCGATGTCGGTGACGTCGGCCTTGTCGAAATTGGTGACATGCGGGATCGTCAGCCAGTTGCGTGCGAGGTTGCCGCCGGAAATCTTCTGGATGCGCGACAGCGGCTCGCGCGTGACGGGGCCGTATTTCTCATAGTCGACCGATGGCCATGGCGGCAGGTCCGCGCCGATGCCGGCCCCGCCGGCGGAAACCGGCGACGCGAGCGCCTTCTTCACATGGGCGGCGACGTCCTCGCGCAGGATGCGGCCTTTCGGGCCGGTCGGCGAAATCGCCGCGAGTTCGACGCCCAGCTCGCGCGCCAGCGCCCGCACGGAGGGCGTCGCATGCACACTGCCGCCGGCGGACGGCTGCGGGGCGGCCGGGGCGGGAGCAGGCGCCGCCACCGGCGCGGCGAGTGCAGGCGCCGGGGTCGGTTTCTGCGCTTCGGGCGCGGGCACAGGCGCGGATACGGGCGCGACCGCCTTTTCCCCCGCCGAAGCGAGCACCAGGATCAGCGTCCCCTGCGAGACGCGCGTGCCGAGGCCCACCTTCAGCTCGTGCAGGCTGGCGCGGGCACTTCCATCGTTGCCTTGTCGGACTCGACGCTGATGAGCGGATCGTCGGCCGCGACCGTGTCGCCCGGCTTGACATGGATCTCGACGACGGGAACGTCCTTGTAGTCACCGATGTCCGGCAGGGTGATGTCTATCAAGTTGCTCATGGCCAGCCTTCGATTCACACGGTCCAGGGCGCGGGCGCGTCGGGCGCAATGCCATAGCGCGCTATGGCCTCGGCGACCGTCTCGCGCGGGACCGTGCCTTCCTTTGCCAGCGCCGAAAGGGCGGCCAGCACGATCTGGTGCCGGTCGACCTCGAAGAAGGCGCGCAGCGCCGTGCGCGTGTCGCTGCGGCCGAAGCCGTCCG
>JBEBWH010000055.1:0-12793 GCA_040392305.1 Bradyrhizobium sp.
CCGAATGCATCGCCTCGCGCACCGGCTCGTTGCCGCGGAACGAGAACGACAGGTTGGAGACGCCACCCGAGACATGCGCGTGCGGCAGGCTCGAACGGATCCAGCGCGTGGCCTCGATGAAATCGACGCCGTAATTGTTGTGCTCCTCGATGCCGGTGGCGATCGCAAAAATGTTCGGATCGAAGATGATGTCTTCCGGCGGGAAGCCGACCTGCTCGGTGAGGATCTTGTAGGCGCGCTGGCAGATCGCGGTCTTGCGCTCAAACGTGTCGGCCTGCCCGGTTTCGTCGAACGCCATCACCACCACCGCCGCGCCATGGCGGCGGGCGATCCGCGCCTGACGCAGGAACGGCTCCTCGCCTTCCTTCAGCGAAATCGAATTGACGATAGGCTTGCCCTGCACGCATTTCAGCCCGGCCTCGATGACGTTGAATTTCGAGGAGTCGATCATCACCGGCACGCGCGCGATATCCGGCTCGGAAGCGATCAGGTTTAGAAACGTCACCATCGCCTGTTCGGAATCGAGCAGGCCCTCGTCCATATTGATGTCGATGACCTGCGCGCCGTTCTCCACCTGGTCGCGCGCAACCTGCAGCGCCGCGGTGAAGTCGTCGTTCTTGATGAGCTTGCGGAAGCGTGCCGAGCCCGTGACATTGGTGCGCTCGCCGACATTGACGAACGGAATCTGCGGCGTCAGCTCGAACGGCTCAAGGCCGGAGAGCCGCAGGCGCGGCGCGATTGCCGGGACCGTGCGGGGCTTGTGCGGCGCGACCGCCGCTGCGATGGCGGAGATATGATCGGGCGTCGTGCCGCAGCAGCCGCCGACGATATTGACGAGACCGGCCTGCGCGAACTCGCCGATCAGCCGCGCGGTGTAGTCGGGGCTTTCGTCATACTGGCCGAACGCGTTCGGAAGCCCGGCGTTGGGATAGGCGCACACCAGCGTATCGGCGACGCGGCCGATGTCGGCGATATGCGCGCGCAGGTCTTCCGCGCCGAGCGCGCAGTTGAAGCCGACCGAGAACGGCGCGGCATGACGAATCGAATTCCAGAACGCCTCGGGCAACTGGCCCGACAGCAGGCGGCCGGATTTGTCGGTGATGGTGCCGGAGATCATCACCGGTACGCGCTCGCCGCGTGCTTCGCAGATTTCAGCGATGGCGTAGATCGCCGCCTTGGCGTTGAGCGTGTCGAAAATGGTTTCGACCAGCAGGATATCGGCGCCGCCGTCGAGCAGACCCTTGATCTGCTCGCCATAGGCTTCGCGAAGCTGGTCGAAAGTGATGGCGCGATAGCCGGGATTGGACACGTCCGGCGAGATCGAGGCGGTACGGTTGGTCGGGCCGATGGCGCCGGCGACGAAGCGCGGCTTGCCGTCTTCTGCCTCGACCCGTGTCGCGGCGGCGCGGGCCAGCCGCGCGCCCTCGCGATTGAGTTCGTAGGCGAGATCGCTGAGATCGTAATCGGCCTGCGCGATCGATGTCGACGAAAACGTGTTGGTGGCGACGATGTCGGCGCCGGCGCGCAGATAGGCGGCGTGGATGTCCTCGATTGCCTGCGGTTGGGTCAGGATCAACAGATCGTTGTTGCCGCGCAGGTCGCGATGAAAATCCTTGAAGCGCTCGCCGCGGAACGCGGCTTCGTCATATTGCAGCGCCTGGATCATGGTGCCCATGGCGCCGTCGAGCACAAGGATGCGCTCGCGCGCGAGTTCTTGGAGCTTGTCAGCGATGGAGTTCGAACTCTTGGTCACGGTAACACCTGATTGCAATTCGTCATGGCCGCGTTCTTCCGAGCGCCTATGTCCCGGCCGTCCACGTCTTTGAACCTGCAATGTCCTTAAGACGTGGCTGCCCGGCACAAGGCCGGGCATGACGGAGGATAAAATTACGCCGCCCGTTGCGCCTGTTGCGCCGGTTTCGGCCGGATGCCGAGCAGATGGCTGATCGCGAATACGAGATCGGCGCGGTTCATGGTGTAAAAGTGAAAAGCCTCGACGCCGTGCTTGGCGAGCTTCTGCACCTGTCCGGCGGCGACGGTGGCGGCGACCAGCCGGCGCGTGTCGGCGTCGTCGTCGAGGCCGGCAAACTTGTCGGCGACCCAGTCCGGCAGCGTGGCACCGGCGCGTTCGGCGAAATTCTTCGCCAGCCGGAAGTTCTGCACCGGCAGGATGCCCGGCACGATGGGGATCGTGATGCCGCGGGCGAGGGCGCGGTCGAGATAACGGAAATAGAGATCGTTATCGAAGAAGAATTGGGTGATCGCGCGGGTTGCTCCCGCATCGACCTTGGCCTGCAGCATGTCGAGATCGGCGTCGAGATCGGCGCTCTCCGGGTGCTTTTCCGGGTAGGCCGAAACGCTCACCTCGATATCGGAATAGCGACGCCGGATCGCGGCGACGAGATCGACCGAACCGGCATAGCCGCCGGGATGCGGGGCATAGGCACTGCCGAGGCCGCCGACCGGGTCGCCGCGCAGCGCCACGATGTGGCGCACGCCGATTTCGTGATAGCGCGCCACCACATCGTCGATGTCGCCGCGCATGGCGCCGACGCAGGTGAGATGCGCGGCCGGCGTCAGGCTGGTTTCCTTGAGGATGCGAGCAATGGTGGCGTGGGTGCGCTCGCGCGTCGAGCCGCCCGCCCCATAGGTGACCGAGACGAAGTCGGGCGTGAGCGGCTCAAGACGGCTGATCGCATCCCACAGGCTGTGCTCCATCTCCTCGCTTTTGGGCGGGAAGAACTCGAACGAGATCGCCGGTGACTTTGGCGGAGCTTTTCCGCTGGCGGTAATGATCGGTGTGGTCGCGCTCATCGGCGGAACGAACTCCAACTATAAAATATCGCCTCTGGATGCTGTCCCGTCAGGACGCCCGCAAGGCCGGTCGGTACGGTCATGAATTAACGTTCATTATAATACATCCCATGGGCAGGTTGTATGGGAAGATGCCCACTGACTGGCTTTATGATGCTCGTCAGCTGCTGATACGTCTGAGATGTGTGGGCAGACTAGATGTGGGGAATATGACGACTGTGTTCCTTGATATATCGACAAATATTTGGCTGATTGGATGTCGCCCGTAGCATGGATCGCCGTTGAGGCGGGGTGAGCGATAGAACATATCTGTGTGGGAAGCGGGGACGGAAATTTCGAATTACTGGTCTTCGCCCACTCGAAGTCGCCGTTACCGTTTGCGTCAGTCACGCTTGCCTGGGCCGACGGAACCGATCGGTGTCGGTAAATGGGCAAATCGGTAGATCGCCAGCCTGCGCTCCCGTGGATCGCGCGGGGTTCGGCTTTGTGCCAAACTGCGATAGCATGATGCGATGTTGCCTTTGTCAGTCCTCGACCTGTCGGTGGTCACGACCGCGACCCCGCCCGCCAAAGCCCTGCGCCAGAGCATCGACCTTGCGAAGCATGTGGATCGGCTGGGCTATACCCGCTATTGGCTGGCGGAACACCATAATCTTGCATCGGTCGCGAGTCCGGCCCCCGACCTGATGATCGGGCAGATCGCGGCCGTCACATCGCATATCCGTGTCGGGTCGGGCGGCGTCATGCTGCCGAATCACGCGCCTCTGGCGGTGGCGGAACGCTTCAAGATGCTGGAGGCGCTGTTTCCGGGGCGGATCGATCTCGGACTCGGCCGCGCGCCGGGCACCGATCAGCCGACCATGGTTGCGCTGCGCCAGCGCTTCCAGGGGCGCGAGGGCGATGATTTCCTGGAGCGGCTGCACGAGCTGATTCTGTGGGAAACGCGCGAATTCCCGCAGGGGCATCCGTTCAACAGCGTCGTGGCCATGCCGAACGACACGCCGCTGCCGCCGATCTGGCTGCTCGGCTCCAGCGATTACAGCTCGGAACTGGCGGCGCAAGTGGGCATGGGCTTCGCCTTCGCGCATCATTTCGCCACCTATGACGCGATCACGGCGCTGACGCGCTATCGGCTCCATTTCCGGCCATCGGGCTGGCGCAAGGCCCCGCACGCCATTCTGGCCATCGCGGTGATCGCCGCCGATACCGATGCGGAAGCGGAGCATCTTGCGGCGTCCTACGATCTCAACCGGCTGCGGCGCGATCATGGCCAATATCTGCCGCTGCCGAGCCCGGAAGAAGCGGAGGCTTATCCGTACACCGACGCGGATCGGGCGCGCCTTGCGCGCTACCGCGAGAAAGTGTTCGTCGGCAGTCCGGCGACGGTGATGACGCAGATCGAGCCGCTGATCACCGCAAGCGTCGCCGACGAGGTGATGGTGATTACGCCTGTGTTCGATCACGAGGCGCGGAAGCGGTCCTACACGCTGCTGGCGCAGGCGTTCGCGTTGCAGGCGCCGGTGCCGGCCTGACGCCTACTCGTTGTGCTCGCTGAAAGTGTTGCGGAACGGGTGCGCGGCATAGACGCCGACGATACGCAATTCTTTCGAGAAGAAGGCGAGTTCTTCCAGCGCATACGCGAGATTGCGGTCGTCGGGATGCCCCTCCACATCGGCGAAGAACTGGGTGGCGAAGAAATTGCCGTCGACCATGTAGCTTTCGAGCTTGGTCATGTTGACGCCGTTGGTGGCGAAGCCGCCAAGCGCCTTGTAAAGCGCCGCCGGAAGGTTGCGGACGCGGAAAACGAAGCTCGTGACCAGCTTGCCGTTGTCGCGCGAGGCCCAGGTGGCTTCGCGCGCGAGCACCACGAAACGGGTGGTGTTGTGGGCCTCGTCCTCCACGTCCTCGGCCAGGATGTCGAGGTCGTAGATTTCGGCGGCGAGGCGCGAGGCCAGCGCGGCGCAGTGCGGGTCGCCGCGTTCGGCTACGGCGCGGGCGGAACCCGCGGTATCGGCGGCGACAATCGGCCTGATGCCGAGCTGGCGGATGATGCGGCGGCATTGGCCGAGCGCATGAACGTGGCTTTCGACGGTCTTGATGCCGTCCAGCGTCGCCCCGCGCGGCGCCACGAGCTGGTGCCGGATCGGCAGGAACCATTCGCCCACGATGAAAAGACCGGACCGCGGCAGCAGATAGTGAATGTCGGCGACCCGCCCGGCGAGCGAGTTCTCGATCGGGATCATGCCGAGATCGGCCTCGCCGGAGGTGATCGCGCCCAGCGCGTCCTCGAATGTGGCGCAGGGCAGCGCCTCGGCGTCGGGATAGGCCTCGGTGATGGCGATGTGGGAATTGGCGCCCGCTTCGCCCTGAAATGCGATCTTCATGGTGTGCTCGTCAGTCTTGCAAAAAGGGAGTGCGCTCCAGCGTCCGGCGCGCGATTTCGAGGTCGGCGGGGGTATCGACGCCGCGCGGCGCGCTCGCCACGATCGTGACGTCGATGCGCATCCCCGCCTCCAGCGCGCGCAGCTGCTCCAGCTTCTCGCGGCTCTCCAGCGGCGAGGGCGGCAGGCTGACAAAGCGCGCCAGCGCCGCGCGGCGATAGGCGTAAAGGCCGATATGATGATAGCGCGGCCCGTCCCCATAGGGGGCCGTGGCGCGGGTGAAATAGAGCGCCCGCAGCCGGTCCGGTCCGAGGGCTGTGCCGACGATCTTCACCACATTGGGGTTCGTCGCTTCCTCGTCGGTGTGGATTTCCGCGGCCAAGGTTGCGATATCCACCGCCGGATCGGCAAGGGGGCGGAGCGCGGCGCGGATGTCGGCAGGGGCGATCGCCGGCACGTCGCCCTGCACGTTCACGATCGTCTCGACCGCGCCGTCCCGTTCGACCAGGTTCAGCGCCTCGAAAATCCGGTCCGAGCCGGATGGGTGGTCGGCGCGCGTCATCACCGCTTCGCCGCCATGGCCGACCACCGCGTCCATGATGTCGCGACTGTCGGTCGCCACGACCACCCGGCCAAGCTGAGCTGCTTGCGCGCGCCGGACGACGTGGACGATCATCGGGAGCCCGGCGATATCGGCGAGGGGCTTGCCCGGTAAACGGGACGCCGCCATCCGGGCGGGAATGAGGACCAGCGTTCGTGGATCGGTCATGACGGGGCTGTCGCCGGGGGTCGGGAGGCATGCAAAGGCGCGCCGGTTTTCACCGCGCGGCGCGTTTATACGGGTTGCCAGAGCCCCGGCAAACCGTTATCTCCATCGCGTTATCGTCGAACCTGGAACTGTTCGACTTTTTGCCCACCTTGGCCCGATCGGCCGGCCCCAGCCGCCGGCTTGCGGCCTGGAGCCTGACCGGAAATGGACTCCTTCGAACTCAATAAGATTCTTGGCGCTGTTCTCGGCACCTGTCTCGTCCTGCTGGTGATGAACATTACCGCCAATGCGATTTTCGCTCCCGTCAAGCCGGAAAAGCCTGGTTTCGACATCGCCGTCCAGGAAGCCGAGACGGGCGGAGAGCAGAAGGAAGCGGCCGCCGCCGTTCCGATCGAGACACTGCTTGCCAGTTCCAACGCCGAGCGTGGCGCAACCGCCGCCAAGAAGTGCGCCGCCTGCCATACTTTCGAGAAGGGCGGCCCCAACCGCGTGGGTCCGAACCTCTACGGCATCGTCAACGAAGCGCGTGGCGAAGGCCGCGGCGGGTTCAATTTCTCGGCTGCGATGAAGGCCAAGGGCGGCAGCTGGACCTTCGAGGATCTCAACCATTTCCTGCAGAATCCGAAGAAGTTCATTCCGGGGACCTCCATGGGCTTCGCCGGCATCTCCAAGGACAGCGAGCGCGCCGATCTCATCGCCTATCTGAACACGCTCTCCGAGAGCCCGGCGCCGCTGCCCACCGCGGCAAAGTAACGGTTCTTCACTTCGGATGCGACATGGCGGCCGGGTTTCCCGGCCGTTTTCATTTGTCGGGCGAATATTGCCATCCGCCGGGTCGTTTCGTCGCAAGGGGCCGGTGCAAGGGGTGGCATCGGCAACAAAAAGCGACATAATTGGTCTCGATGGTTGCGCTGCGGCCTGACCGGCTGCAACCGCCACTGACATTCCGGCTTTGACAGGGATTGACGCTTGACGATATCTCGCCGCCGCCTGCTCCAGGGCGGAGCATTCGTAACCGCCGCGCCGCTGTGGGCCGCGCTGCCTATCGGAAATCGCGCGCTGGCGGACACGGGTTCTGCAAACGGCAACTGGCTGCATGGCCTTTCGCTGTTCGGCGACGTCAAATATCCGCCGGGCTTCAAACAGTTCGACTATGTGCGGGCGGACGCGCCGAAAGGCGGGGTGGCGCGGCAGATCTCGATCGGCACGTTCGACAATTTCAACATCGCGGTGGCGGGCGTGAAGGGCTCGATCGCGCCCGCGGTCGGAGTGATCTACGAGACGCTGATGACCTCGTCGCTGGACGAGGTTTCGACCGAATATGGCCTGCTGGCCGAAGCGGTGTCCTATCCGCCGGATTTTTCGTCCGCGACGTATCGCCTGCGCGCGGACGCGCGCTGGCATGACGGCAAGCCGGTGACACCGGACGATGTGATCTGGTCGCTGGGTGTGTTCAAGCAATACAGCCCGATGTATGCGGGCTACTACCGGCACGTGGTCAAGGCGGAGAAGGTCGGCGAGCGCGACATTCTGTTCACCTTCGACGTGCCCGATAATCGTGAGCTGCCCCAGATCGTGGGCCAGCTCAGCGTTTTGCCGAAGCACTGGTGGGAGGGGACCGACGAGCAGGGGCGCAAGCGCGACATCAGCGCGACCACGCTGGAGAAGCCGCTCGGCTCGGGGCCGTATCGGATCAGGGATTTCGTCGCCGGGCGCTCGGTGACGCTGGAACGGGTCAAGGATTACTGGGGCGCGAAGCTGCCGGTGCGCGTCGGGCAGAACAATTTCGACGAGCTGCGCTACGAGTTCTTCCGCGATGAGACGGTGGCGCTGGAGGCGTTCAAGGCCGATCAGGCCGACTGGTTCATCGAGCGGCGCGCCAAGGCGTGGGCGACCGCCTATGACTTCCCTGCGGTGCAGGACAAGCGGGTGGTGCTGGAAGAATTCCCCATCCGCAATTCGGGCCGCATGCAGGCGTTCGTTTTCAATCTGCGGCGCGACGTCTTCAAGGACGCGCGGCTGCGGCGCGCGTTCAACTTCGCCTTCGACTTCGAGGAGATGAACCGCCAGCTCTTCTACGGCCAGTATTCGCGCATCAAGAGCTATTTCGAGGGCACCGATCTTGCTTCGAGCGGCCTGCCGGAAGGCAAGGAGCTGGAGATTCTCGAAAGCGTGCGCGATAAGGTGCCTCCGGACGTCTTCACGACGCCCTACACCAACCCGGTCGGCGGCAATCCGGAGGCGGTGCGCAACAATCTGCGCGAGGCGATGCGCCTGCTCAAGGAGGCCGGCTTCCAGTTCCGCGACCGCAAGCTGACCGATCCCGGCGGCAAGGCGGTGGTGGTCGAGTTTCTGCTGCGCGATCCGTCCTCCGAACGTATCGCGCTGTTCTACAAGCCGGCGCTGGAGCGGCTCGGCGTCACCGTGAATATCCGCACCGTGGATGACGTGCAGTACCAGAACCGGCTGCGCAGCTTCGATTTCGATATCATCACCGATCTGTGGGGTCAGTCGCTGTCGCCGGGCAACGAGCAGCGCGACTATTGGGGCTCGGCGGCGGCCGATCGTCCCGGCTCGCAGAACACGGCAGGCATCCGCAATCCGGCGATCGACGCGCTGATCGACAAGGTGATCTTCGCCAAGGATCGCGATACGCTGGTGGCCGCCACCAGGGCGCTTGATCGCGTGCTGCTGTGGAATTTCTATGTCGTTCCGCAGTTCACCTACGGCTTCGTGCGCTATGCGCGCTGGGATCGCTTCAGCCATGCTGATCCGCTGCCGAAATATGGTGTCTCCGGCCTGCCCTCGCTGTGGTGGTATGACGATGCGAAGGCGGCCAAGATCGGCCGACGTTCTTGAGGCGGATGATGACCGGTGCATGGTCGCGAAGAAGTGTGCTGGCGCTTGGCGCAGGCGCGGTGGCGATGCGCTGGGCCGTGCCGGCGCGCGCTACCGAGGGAGCGGCAGGAGGCGTCGATACGCATGGCTTGTCCGCCTTCGATGATCTGAAATATCCCTCCGGCTTTGCGCATTTCGACTACGTCAATCCCGGCGCGCCGAAAGGCGGGCTGTTCTCGACCATTCCGTCCTCGCGGGCGTTCAATCAGAATTTTCTCACCTTCAATTCGCTCAACAGCTTCATCCTCAAGGGGGATGGCGCGCATGGCATGGAGTTGACCTTCGCCTCGCTGATGGCGCGGGCCTATGATGAACCCGATGCGATGTATGGCCTGGCCGCGCAGCAGGTGCGGCTCTCGGCGGACCGGACGGTTTATCGCTTTACGATGCGTTCCTCCGCGCAATTCCATGACGGCTCGCCGCTGACTGCACACGATGCGGCCTTCTCGCTCAACATTTTGAAGGAGAAGGGGCATCCCATCATCCGCCAGCAGATGCGCGATGTGGTCAGCGTAGAGGCGACGGATGACGCAACGCTTGTCGTGACGTTCGCGGAGAAGCGAGGGCGCGACGTGCCGCTGTTCGTTGCGAGCCTGCCGATTTTTTCCAGGGCCTATTATGCGAAGCAGCCCTTCGAGGAATCGACGCTGGCGATTCCGCTCGGCTGCGGTCCCTACCAGGTCGAGCGGTTCGAGGTCGGACGTTTCATCGAGCTGAAGCGGGTCGACGGTTGGTGGGGCGCGGAGCTGCCGGTGTCGCGCGGGCGGTTCAATTTCGATCGCGTGCGCTTTGAATATTATCGCGATCGCGATGCCGCCTTTGTCGGCTTCACCAGTCGCAACTATCTCTATCGCGAGGAGTTCACCGCGCGGGTCTGGGCGACGCGCTATGACTTCTCCGCGGTGAAGGAAGGACGCGTCAGGCGCGAAACACTGCCGGACCGCACGGCGTCGGGCGCGCAGGGCTGGTTCATCAACATGCGCCGTCCGCAGTTTAAGGATCCGCGCGTGCGCGAGGCGCTGGTTCATGCCTTTGACTTCGAGTGGACCAACAAGACCATCATGTACGGCGCGTATGCGCGCACTCATTCGCCGTTCCAGAATTCCGACATGATGGCGGAAGGGCCGCCGTCGGATCAAGAGCGCGCGCTGCTGGAGCCGTTTCGCGAAAAACTGCCGGCCGAAGTGTTCGGTGCGCCATTCGTGCCGCCGGTGTCGGATGGCTCGGGGCAGGATCGCGCGCTGCTACGCCGGGCCTCGCAACTTCTCGCCGATGCCGGCTATCCCATCAAGGATCGCAAGCGGCGGCAGCCCAATGGCGACGTGTTCCGCATCGAGTTTCTGCTCGATGAGCCGTCGTTCGAGCCCCACCACATGCCCTATATCAAGAATCTCGGCGCGCTCGGAATCGAGGCCACGCTGCGGCTGGTCGATCCGGTGCAGTATCGCAGCCGCGTCGACGATTTCGATTTCGACATGACGGTGGTGCGGTTCGGCATGTCGGCGACGCCGGGCGATGGGTTGCGCACCTATTTCTCGTCGCAGGCGGCGGCGATCAAGGGGTCGCAGAATCTCGCCGGCATCGCCGATCCCGTGCTCGATATGCTGATCGACCGCATTATCGCGGCCGGCTCGCGCGACGAGTTGAGGGTTGCCTGCCGCGCGTTCGATCGCGTGTTTCGCGCGGGACGCTATTGGGTGCCGCAGTGGTATCGCAACAATCATCCGATCGCTTACTGGGACGTGTTCGGCCACCCCTCGGAGCTGCCGCGCTATCTGTCCGGCGTCGGCACGCCTGACCTATGGTGGTCGGCCGGCGACGGTCAACGCGACTCCGGAGCGGGGAAATAGCCATGGGCGCTTATATCGCGCGTCGCCTGCTCCTGATGATCCCGACGCTGCTCGGCATCCTGTTCGTGTCCTTCGTGGTGGTGCAGTTTGCGCCCGGCGGCCCGGTCGAGCGCGTCATCGCGCAACTCTCGGGTGCCGACACCGGCGCGAGTTCGCGCATCTCCGGCGGTTCGGCCGATTTCAGCGGCGGTCCGCAGCCGGGCGGGGCGATGGATGCGGTGAACTCCAAATATCGCGGCGCGCAGGGGCTCGATCCGGAATTCATCAAGAGCCTCGAGAAGCAGTTCGGTTTCGACAAGCCGGCTCACGAGCGCTTTCTGCTGATGGTGTGGAATTTCGCGCGCTTCGATTTCGGCAAGAGCTATTTCCGCGACATCAGCGTGCTCGAACTCATCAAGGAAAAACTTCCCGTCTCGGTCTCGCTCGGCCTGTGGATGACGCTTCTGACCTATCTGATCTCGATTCCGCTCGGCATCCGCAAGGCGATCGCCGACGGCTCGCGGTTCGATGTCTGGACCTCGGGCGTGATCGTGATCGGCTTCGCGATTCCCGGTTTTCTGTTTGCGATCCTGCTGATCGTGCTGTTCGCCGGCGGTTCGTTCTTCAACATCTTCCCGCTGCGCGGGCTGACCTCGGACGGCTGGGCGAATTTTCCGTGGTACTGGAAAATCATCGATTATTTTTGGCACCTGACGCTGCCGCTGATTTCGATGGCGCTCGGGGCCTTCGCCACCATGACGCTGCTGACCAAGAACTCGTTCCTCGATGAGATCCGCAAGCAGTATGTGATGACGGCGCGCGCCAAGGGCTGCAACGACCGCCAGGTGCTGTACGGCCACATCTTCCGCAACGCCATGCTGATCGTCATCGCCGGCTTTCCCGCCGCCTTCGTCGGCGCGTTCTTCTCCGGCTCACTGCTGATCGAAACCATCTTCTCGCTCGACGGTCTCGGCCTGCTCGGTTTTGAGAGCGTGCTCAACCGCGACTATCCGGTGGTGTTCGGCACGCTCTATATTTTCTCGCTGGTCGGCCTCGTCATCAATCTCGTTTCGGATCTGACCTATATGTGGATCGATCCGCGCATCGACTTCGAGGCGAGGGAGGTGTGATGGACGTCCCGGCATCGAAGCGGGTCGAGACCGATGCGGCGTCGCCGCTTGGCGAGGCTGTGCCGCCGTCGCGCCGCCCGTTGGTGCTGTCGCCGCTCAACCGGCGGCGCTGGCAGAACTTCAAGGCCAACCGGCGCGGCTACTGGTCGTTCTGGATTTTCTCCATCGTGTTCGTCGTGACGCTGTTCGCCGAGTTGATCGCCAACGACCGTCCGTTCTTCATCGAATATGACGGGCATTGGTACTGGCCGGCCTTCGTCAACTATTCCGAGACGACATTCGGCGGCGATTTCGAAACGACCGCCGACTATCGCGATCCGTTTTTGCAGAAGCAGATCGCCGACAAGGGCGGCACCGTCCTGTGGCCGCTGATCCGCTATTCCTACGACACCCACAATCTCGATCTGCCGACGCCGGCGCCCTCGAAGCCGACATGGATGCTGACCGAGACCGAGTGCAAGTCGGTGGTCGAGCGCAAGGGCCTCTCCGGCTGCCGCGACCTCGAATACAACTGGCTCGGCACCGACGATCAGGGCCGCGACGTGCTGGCGCGGCTGATCTATGGCTTTCGTATTTCGGTGCTGTTCGGGCTCATTCTGACGGTCGCCTCGTCTGTCGTCGGCGTCGCCGCCGGCGGCATTCAGGGCTATTTCGGCGGCTGGGTCGATCTCACTTTTCAGCGGCTGATCGAGGTGTGGACGGCGATCCCCTCGCTGTATCTGTTGCTGATCCTGTCCTCAGTGCTGGTGCCGGGCTTCTTCGTGCTACTTGGCATTCTGCTGCTGTTTTCTTGGGTGGCGCTCGTCAGTCTGGTGCGGGCCGAATTCCTGCGTGGTCGCAATTTCGAGTATATTCAGGCGGCGCGCGCGCTCGGCGTCTCCAATCGCGTCATCATGGTGCGCCATCTCTTGCCGAACGCGATGGTCGCGACCATGACCTTCCTGCCCTTCATCGTGTCTTCGTCGGTGATGA
>JBEBWH010000056.1:0-12759 GCA_040392305.1 Bradyrhizobium sp.
GAGCGTGACGAGCCCCTCAACCTCGCCATACTCGTCAACCACCAGCGCGAAATGCGTCTTGCGCCGGCGGAACGCCTTGAGCTGCTCGGACAGCGGACGCATTTCCGGCACGAACCATGGCGGCAGGACGATCGAATCGATCTCGACGCGGCTCATATCGCCGTCCGCCTTGCGGATGGCGCGCAGCAGATCCTTCGCATGCAGCACGCCGACGATATTCTCCGGCTTGTCGCGCCAGAGCGGCACGCGGGTGAACTCCGTCGTCAGCACTTCGCGAATCAGTTCGTCCGACGGCAAATCGGCGTTGACCGTCACCATCTCCGTGCGGTGGACCATGACGTCGGACACCTGCAACTCGCGCAGATCGAGCAGGCCGCCGAGCATGTCGCGGTCGGCCTTCTCGACCCCGCCTTCGTGATGGATCAGATCGACCGCACCGCGCAACCGCTCGACCGGCGACAGTAGCGGCTGATTGGCTCCCATCCGCACCCCGAGCAAATGGCTGAGACGGCGGACAATGAAGCCGACGACGGCGACGAGCGGGACAAGAACAACCGCGACGAACTGCATCGGCCGCGCCACCAGGAGCGCGATCCGGTCCGGCGCGCTGATGGCGATGGTCTTCGGCAGCACTTCGGAAAAGATCACCACCAGCACGGTCATCACGATGGTCGCATAAAGCACGCCGACCGCGCCGAACCAGGACGAGAACATGCTGGTCGCAAGCGCCGAGGCGGCGATATTGGCGATATTGTTGCCGATCAGCAGCGCGCCGATCGTCCGCTCGCGCTGCGCCATCAGCCGGATGACGATTTCAGCGCTGTGCCGGCCGTTCTTGGCGAGCCGCATCATGCTGGCGCGGGATGCCGCGGTCAGCGCCGTCTCGCTGCCCGAGAAAAACGCCGAGGCCAAAAGACAGATGACAACGATGGCAAATGCCAGCCAGTCCATCGTCCCGCCAATCACCGTACGGGGCCGGCGAGCTGGCCGGCCAGAAAATCGCGCACCACGCCCGGCTCGACGTCCGACGAGATGACCGCTTCGCCGATCGCGCGCAGCAGAATAAACGTCAGACGTCCGCGCTTCACTTTCTTGTCCTGGGCCATCAGCGCCATCAGCCGGTCGGCGTCCGCCAGCCCTTCCTGCGCGAAGCCGGCGACGTCCTGCAATCGCGTCGGCAGGCCGACATCGGCAAGATGGCGCTGCAGCCGCGCCGCGTCATCGGCGCTGATCATGCCGAGTTGCGCCGACAGCTCCGCCGCCAGCACCATGCCGACCGCGACGCCCTCGCCGTGATAGAGCCGATCGGAGAAGCCGGTCGCCGCCTCCAGCGCATGGCCAAAGGTGTGGCCAAGATTGAGCAGCGCCCGATCGCCGCTTTCGCGCTCGTCGCGCGCCACGATCGCCGCCTTGGCGCGGCACGAGGTGGCGATGGCATGCTCCCGCGCCGGACCGCCGGCGAAAATCTCCCGGTGATTGGCTTCGAGCCACGCAAAAAACGCGCCGTCGCCCAGCGCGCCATATTTGGCGACCTCGGCATAGCCGGCGCGGAACTGGCGCGGCGGCAGCGTGTCGAGCACAGCAGTGTCCGCGACTACGAGCGCGGGCTGGTGAAAGGTGCCGACCAGATTCTTGCCCTGCGGCGAATTGATCCCGGTCTTGCCGCCGACCGAGGAATCCACCTGCGCCAGCAACGAGGTCGGCACCTGCACGACATCGACGCCGCGCCGCACGATCGATGCCGCAAAACCGGCCAAGTCGCCGATGACGCCGCCGCCGAGCGCGACGACGAGATCGTTGCGCTCGATCTTCGCGGCGATCAGCGCTTCGCAAACATCCTGGAGCACGGCGTAACTCTTCGACGCCTCGCCTTCGCCGACCACGATCCGCGACGACACAACGCCGGCATCGGCCAGCACCGCCTCGGCGCGATCGAGCCAATGCCTCGCCACCGAACGGTCCGTGACGATCGCGGTGCGCGCACCCGGCCGCAGCGCCGCGATCCGAACGCCCAGTTCCTTGAGCACGTCGCGGCCGATGACGATGTCGTAGGCGCGCTCGTCGAGCGCGACATCGACGATGATCGGGGCGGAGGTCTTCAACGGGGCGGTCATCGTATCGTGTCCATGGTCGCTGCGTTCTGCGGCGCGCGGCCGATCCGCTCGCGCAGCGCGTCGATGCACTCGTCCACGATCCTGTCGTGCGGCACATCGCGCGAGGCAATGGTGATGTCGGCTTCCTGATAGAGCGGATGCCGCTCCTCGATCAGGCGCGCGATGGTGGCGGCCGGATCGGCGGTCTGCAACAGCGGCCGGTCGGCGCGACGTTTCACGCGGCGCAGGATGACGTCAGGCTCCGCCTTGAGCCAGATCGCGACGGCATGATCGCGCACGCGACGGCGGGTCTCCTCGCGCATGAAGGCGCCGCCTCCGGTGGCCAGCACCTGCGCTCCCTGATTGAGCAGCCGCGCGATGACGCGCGCTTCGCCGTCGCGAAAATACGGCTCGCCATATTTGGCGAAGATTTCCGCAATCGACATGCCGGCATGTCCAGCCTCGATCTCGATATCGGTATCGACGAAAGGCAGCTTCAGGCGCGCCGCGAGTCGCCGCCCCACGGTGGTCTTGCCCGCCCCCATCATGCCGACCAGCACGATGGCGCGCCGGCCCAGCGCCGCGACGAGGGCGGTGTCGGACGGCGATCCGTCTCTCGGCAGGGTTTCAGGCATCGTCGGGCCACAGGGTGAAGACAAAGGCATCTGCGGCCACCTATACTATCCTCTTCGCCGTTGTTGCCAGAGCCTCTTGCAAGGCAGAGGGGAACATGGTGGTACTCTGAAATCACTCCTGATCGCGCCCCGGCTGCCGCCGTCGAACCGGCCGCGATCGCCGCATCTAAATCCACCGGACCCGCCATGCCGAGCCTGTTGCGCTTCCTGACAGTCGTTGCGGCCATCGCCGGGCTTGGCTACCTGGCGGTGTTCGCGCTCGCCAATTTCGTCGATCCGCAGCCGCGGCAGATGACGGTGACGATTACCCCCGACAAGTTCCTCAAGAATTGAACAGGCCGGCCATGAAGGCGGTCGCAGGTTCCGATGCACGGCTGATCGACCTCTTCCTCGATATGCTCGCGGCGGAACAAGGCGCGCCCGCAACCACGCTCGACGCCTATCGCGGCGATCTCGAAGACCTGTCCGCCTTCCTCGCGCACCGGAAAACCGGAATTCAGGCAGCCGACACGGAAGCGCTGCGCGCCTATCTCGCCGATCTCGACGAGCGCGGCTTCAAGTCAACCAGCGTGGCGCGTAGGCTGTCCGCGATCCGGCACCTGTTCCGCTTCCTGCTCGCCGAGCGGCGGCGCGAGGACGATCCGGCCGCGATCCTGTCGGCGCCCCGGCGCGGCCGCAGCCTGCCCAAAGTGCTCTCGATCGCCGATGTCGACCGCTTGCTGGGCGAGGCAAAAGCGCGCACCGGCAGCGGCACGCCTGCCGCGCGCCTGCGCGCCGAGCGGCTCTACTGCCTGCTCGAAGTGCTTTACGCCACCGGCCTTCGTGTCTCCGAACTGGTCGCGCTGCCCCGCACCGCCGCGCAGCGCGAGGCCCGCCTGATCGCCGTGCGCGGCAAGGGCGACAAGGAACGGCTGGTGCCGCTCAACGATGCCGCGCGGGAGGCGATGGCCGCCTATCTCGCCTCGCTAGACGCCAGCCGGCGCGAGCGCGCCGGCAAGGCGCCCCCGCCATCGAAATGGCTGTTTCCCTCCTCCGGCGAGAGCGGCCATCTGACGCGGCAGCATTTCGCCCGCGATCTTAAGGAACTGGCGGCCGCCAGCGGCCTGTCGCCCCGTCTCGTCAGCCCGCATGTGCTGCGCCACGCCTTTGCCAGCCACCTGCTGCATAACGGGGCCGACCTGCGCATCGTGCAGACCCTGCTCGGCCATGCCGACATCTCCACAACCCAGATCTACACCCATGTGGTCGAAGAACGCCTGAAAAGCTTGGTGCGCGACCTTCATCCGCTGGCGGAGAAGTAGCCGGCCGCGCGAGGTTCGCGTCCCGGTTCGCACCGGCAGCGCGCTTGACTTGACGCGACGTTGCCCCGAAAGAACGCGCAACGTCCGATGTCCGGCAGCGCTGCGGTGGCCTGCCGGACGCTCCTTGCCGCCGCCGCAACCCGATATGTCCCATTCCATGCCAGATCCGATGCGCAGCTACCTCGATTTCGAGAAACCCGTTGCCGAACTCGATTCCAAGATCGACGAACTGCGCTCGCTCGCCAGCGGCGGCAGCGACATCGGCGACGAAATCGCCCGGCTGCAGGACAAGGCGGCGCAGGCGCTGAATGAGCTTTATGCCGAGCTGACGCCCTGGCAGAAGACCCAGGTCGCCCGGCACCCGCAGCGGCCGCACTGCATCGACTACGTCAACGGCCTGATCACCGAGTTCACGCCGCTCGCCGGGGACCGGAAATTCGGCGACGACGAGGCCATGATCGGCGGCTTCGGCCGCTTCCGCGGCGAAAGCATCTGCGTCATCGGCCAGGAAAAGGGCGCCACCACCGAGACGCGCCTCAAACACAATTTCGGCATGGCCCGTCCGGAAGGCTACCGCAAGGCCGTCCGGCTGATGGAACTGGCCGATCGTTTCGGCATCCCGGTGCTGTCGCTGGTCGATACGGCCGGCGCCTATCCCGGCATCGGCGCGGAAGAGCGCGGCCAGGCCGAAGCCATCGCCCGCTCCACCGACGCCTGCCTCGCTCTCGGGGTGCCGAATGTCGCGGTCATTGTCGGCGAGGGCGGCTCCGGGGGCGCCATCGCCATCGCCACCGCCAACCGCGTGATGATGCTGGAGCACGCCGTTTACAGCGTGATCTCGCCGGAAGGCGCCGCATCGATCCTGTGGCGCGACGCCGCCAAGGCGCAGGAGGCGGCGACCAACATGAAGATCACGGCGCAGGATCTGCTGCGCTTCGGCGTCATCGACAGCGTGCTCAGCGAGCCGCGCGGCGGCGCGCATCGCGATCCCACGACCATGATCGCCGCCGCCGGCGACGCGATCGCTTCCGCGCTCAACGAATTCCGCGGCCTCGACGCCGCCGCGGTCCGCCAGCAGCGGCGGCAGAAGTTCCTCGACATCGGCCGAAGGCTCGGCTGAACGGCTGGTTCCGAAAAGCGTCGCCCCGGCGCAGCTTCGCCATGATTTGTCCGTGATTGACCGTCACGGTCGCGGGAACCTGGACGGATGGTCCGGGTTGCCCGGGCAATTGCTTAGGGCTAATAATTCTTCAATAGCTTTGGGGCATAAGTGGCAAAAATCCGGGGTCGCGTTTTGCCCATTCCGCTGCGGAGCCATGCTTTGACGTCTCGTTTGTCCGGTCGCGCGTTGGCGGCGCCAATTATTCTGGCCGCAGCTCTGGTGCTGGCCGGGTGCAAGAACGACGGCTCGGCGATCAATGCCAAGGCGATGAAGCCGCTGCCCGAAAAGCTGGTCGCGGAAATCCAGAAAAAGGACATGGACGCGCAGTCGCCAATCCTGGTCCGCCTGTTCAAGCAGGAAGCCGAACTTGAGGTCTGGAAGCAGGACCGCTCCGGCCGTTTCTCGCTGCTCAAGACCTATCCGATCTGCCGCTGGTCCGGCGATCTCGGTCCGAAGATCAAGGAAGGCGACCGTCAGGCGCCGGAAGGCTTCTATTCGATCACCCCGGCGCAGATGAATCCGCAGTCGGCGTATTACCTGTCGTTCAATATGGGCTATCCGAACGCCTTCGATAAGGCGCTGGGCCGCACGGGTTCGCAGCTCATGGTGCATGGCGACTGCTCTTCGCGCGGCTGCTATGCGATGACCGACGAGCAGATTTCCGAGATCTACGCGCTGGGGCGCGAATCGTTCTTCGGCGGTCAGCGTGCTTTCCAAGTGCAGGCCTATCCGTTCCGCATGACGCCGGCCAATTTCGCCCGCCATCGCAATAACCCGAACATGCCGTTCTGGAAGATGCTGAAGGAAGGCAACGATCATTTCGAGGTGACGCGGCAGGAGCCGAAGATCGACGTCTGCGAGAAGCGCTACGTGTTCGATGCGCAGCCCGCGCCGGGTTCGACCGCGCCGTTGAACTTCAGCCCGGCCGGCCGCTGCCCCGCCTATCAGGTGTCCGAAGATGTCGCCCAGGCCGTACGCCAGAAGCAGCGCGAGGATGACACCAAGATTGCCGAACTGGTGTCGCGCGGCACGCCGGTTGCGTCGCTCAATCACGGCATCGACGGCGGCATGAACGCCGTGTTTGCCTCCAAGCTGCCCAACGCTTCCACCGGCCTGTCGGAGCCGGCGGTCAGCACGGCTGCGCTTGGTTCCGCGCCCGGCACGATTCCGCAGCACGTCAATCCGCCGAAGACGCCCGAGCCGGTCCCGACCGCGTTCGCGCCATCATCGCCGGCGCCGGCGACCCAGGTCGCGGCCGCTGGACCCGGCGAGAACTTTTTCGCGGGCCTCGCCCGCAAGATGGGGCTGTCGTCCGGACCTGAACAGTCGACGCCGGCCGTTGCCGCAAAGGCCAAAACGGTCAGGCAGGAGCCCCGGCGGGCGCGGCAGACCGCGACGCAAACGGCGCGCGCAGCCAGGACCGACCCCCGCCCAGCGCCGAAGCCGGGCACGTCGAAAACGGTCGCAGCCAGCGCCCCTGCCGCGAAGCCGGAGAGCGCGAGCGGCTCCGCGACGCCGCTTGCAGGGTCTCAGCCGATCGTGTCGTCCAATTCGTTCTCATCGCGCTGGTCCGCATTCCGTTAAGCCTGCGGCAGCAGGCGTCGGCCGGCCTGAAAAAACCTGTGCAGCAGATAAAGGGGCCTGCGCCGATGGCGACCCGCTTACAGGTTCCAGGTTGCGAGGCCAGCGCAGCTGGCGTCCCTGCTCAAATCATGCATCATAAATATTTGTTTTTAGGGTGATTTTACTTCTCGTCGGGCAAATGCGCCAGATCGTGGCTATACATATATTTCCGTAAAATGAAATTTCGCCGGTAGCTTGATATGCAACTTAGGTTGTATAAATGCCGGTCACCCGCTGTGACACACAGTTGGATTTAGCAGTTTCAATTTCTGAACTAGCTATGTAAGCAAGCCGTTCCGATGGGCCTCTTCATGCCGGAGCTGCGCAAGGGAGGGGAGTATTAGCGATGTCGACCAAAGCACCCGATCCGATCGACAAATATGTCGGCAGCCGCGTAAGAATGCGCCGAATCATGCTCGGCATGAGTCAGGAGAGGCTTGGCGATTCGCTCGGTCTGACCTTCCAGCAGGTCCAGAAATACGAGAAAGGCACCAACCGCATCGGCGCAAGCCGGCTGCAACAGATTTCCGACGTGCTGCAGGTTCCGGTGCAGTTCCTGTTCGAGGGCGCGCCGACGACCGCGGGCCAAGCCGGCGGCGGTTTCAACGAAGCTCCCTCACCCGCCTACGTTTCGGATTTCCTCGCGACCTCCGAAGGACTGGCGCTGACACGCGCCTTCACGCGCATCACCGACTCCAAATTGCGCCGCAGCATCGTCGACCTCGTCGAGCAGATCGCCGAGCGCGAAACGCGCGGCTGACCGGCAACGGGACGGCTTTCCCGCAAACCTGACGGAGCGGCCCGGCATGGCAGCGCGGGGCTTGCCTTTCCGCGCGCTGCGATATCCATAGCGGTCCCGGACCCCATCACCCGATTCAATGCCGCAGGTCCGACGGCGCAAGAACGTCCCAGGCGCATATGACGGATCACGACAGCGACAACGCGGCGACCGCACCTCTTCCGGGCGCCTTTTTTGGCCGGCGCAAGGGCCACAAGCTGCGCGCGCACCAGGCCGACCTGATTTCCCAATTGCTGCCGCGCCTCGCGCTCGACATCGCGACACCTCCCCCCGCCTCCCTCGCCACGCTGTTCGATCCGCCTGCGCGCGCGATCCGACTCGAAATCGGCTTCGGCGGCGGCGAGCATCTTGTTGCCGAGTCGCAGGCGTTTCCCGACCACGGGTTCATCGGCTGCGAGCCTTACGTCAACGGCATGGCCAAGATTCTCGCGCGGATCGACGCGGGCGGCATCGGCAATATCCGGCTGTTTGCGGGCGACGCCGCCGAACTTCTGAACTGGCTGCCGAACGCCTCGCTCACCCGCCTCGACCTGATCCATCCCGACCCGTGGCCGAAGCGGCGGCACTGGAAACGGCGCTTCGTGCAGGACGCAACCGTCGCGGCGATGGCGCGCGTGCTGCGCCCGGGCGGCGAATTCCGCTTCGTCAGCGACATCGACAGCTATTGCGCCTGGACGCTGATGCATCTCGCCCGCTCGGCCGAGTTTGCCTGGACCGCGGAGCGGGCCGACGACTGGCGCCGGCCATGGCCGGGCTACACCATGACCCGGTATGGCCAGAAGGCCGCGCGGGAGGGCCGCCGGGCCGCCTATCTCGTGTTCCGGCGGCGGTAATTTCACCCCAGCCCCGCCCTTGCTGGAAGGCGGCGAACGCGCTATATGAGCGCTAACTGATAATATCTCATACGATCAATCTCTGATCGCGTCGTGAGAGTGGGCCCCCCGGGACCCGCTCTTTTTTATTCCTTGAACCGGGCCGCAATCGAAAGGCCGCCGCCGCGTCATGACCGAACCGTCCGTTCCGACCACAGATGCCGACGCCCTCGCCGAGCCGCGCCTGATCGCGGAGCCGGGGCTCGCCGCACGCGTCGCGGCCGTGGCCGAACCGGTGCTGCAAGGGATGGCTTTCCGGCTGGTGCGGATCAAGATTTCCGGCGAGTCCGGCTGCACGGTCCAGATCATGGCGGAGCGGCCCGACGGCAGTCTCACCATCGACGACTGCGAGGCGATCTCCAAGGCGCTCTCCCCCGTGATGGACATCGCCGATCCGATCGATCGCGCTTACCGGCTGGAAATTTCCTCGCCCGGCATCGACCGCCCGCTGGTGCGCCGCTCGGATTTCGAGCGCGCCGACGGCCATCTGGCCAAGATCGAGATGCGTGTCGCGCATCAGGGCCGCAAGCGCTTCCGTGGCGCGATCGCCGGAGTCGAGGGCGATTGCGTGCGCCTTCATCGCGATGACATCCGCGAAGGCGAAGATGCCGAGGTGCTGCTGGTGATGGAAGACATCGGCGAGGCGCGGCTCATTCTCACCGACGCGCTGATCGCCGAGGCGCTGCGCAAGGGCAAGGCGGCCGAGCGGGAAGCCCGTCGCAACGTCGAGCATGACGAGGCCGACGACGAATCCCCCGTCCGGCCCGCGAAGCGTCCGGCGCCCAAGAACACCAAGCAGCATCGTCTCGCGGCAGCCGCAGCACGGCGCGCGACGACCCACCAAGGAGACTGACCCATGGCTGTGAGTGCCAACAGGCTCGAGCTACTGCAGATTGCCGACGCGGTGGCGCGCGAGAAAACGATCGATCGCAGCATCGTCATTGCGGCGATGGAAGAAGCGATCGCCAAGGCTGCGCGCGCCCGCTACGGCTCCGAGACCGACGTCCATGCCGAGATTCATCCGAAGACCGGCCAGCTCCAGCTCACCCGCCATATGCTGGTGGTCGAGCATGTCGAGAATCCCGCCAACCAGATTTCGCTCGAGGATGCGAGCCGCGCCAATCCCGGCGCGCAGATCGGCGACACCATTGCCGATACGCTGCCGCCGCTGGAATATGGCCGGATCGCCGCGCAGTCGGCCAAGCAGGTGATCGTGCAGAAGGTGCGCGACGCCGAGCGTGACCGCCAGTATCAGGAATTCAAGGATCGCATCGGCGACATCGTCAACGGCGCGGTCAAGCGCGTCGAATATGGCAGCGTGATCGTCGATCTCGGCCGCGGCGAGGCCATCGTGCGGCGTGACGAGATGCTGCCGCGCGAAATGTTCCGCAACGGCGACCGCATCCGCGCCTACGTGTTCGACGTGCGCCGCGAGACGCGCGGACCGCAGATCTTCCTGTCGCGCACCCATCCCCAGTTCATGGCCAAGCTGTTCGCGCAGGAGGTGCCTGAAATCTACGACGGCATCGTCGAGATCAAGGCGGTGGCCCGCGATCCCGGCTCGCGCGCCAAGATCGGCGTCGTCTCGCGCGATTCCTCGGTCGACCCGGTCGGCGCCTGCGTCGGCATGCGCGGTTCGCGCGTGCAGGCGGTGGTCAACGAGCTGCAGGGCGAGAAGATCGACATCATTCCGTGGTCGCCGGACATTGCCACCTTCGTCGTCAACGCGCTCGCCCCCGCCGAAGTCGCCAAGGTGGTGATCGACGAAGATCGCGAGCGTATTGAAGTCGTGGTGCCGGATACCCAGCTATCCCTTGCGATCGGACGGCGCGGCCAGAACGTGCGGCTCGCCTCGCAGCTCACCGGTTGGGATATCGACATTCTCACCGAGCAGGAGGAATCGGAGCGCCGGCAGGCCGACTTCGAGAACTCCACCAAGCTGTTTATGGAAGCCCTCAACGTCGATGAAGTGGTGGGCCAGTTGCTCGCCTCGGAAGGCTTTACTTCGGTCGAGGAACTGACGCTGGTCGATCTGCGCGAACTTGCCGAGATCGAGGGTTTCGACGAGGAAACCGCCGAGGAGCTGCAGAGCCGCGCCCGCGAGTATCTCGACCGGCTCGAAGCCGAGCTGGAGGCCCGCCGCAAGGAACTCGGCGTCGAGGATGCCCTGCGCACGGTGCCGGGCGTCACCTCCAAGATGCTGGTCGCGTTCGGCGAGCACGACATCAAGACGGTGGAGGATCTTGCGGGCTGCGCCACCGACGACCTTGCCGGCTGGACCGAGCGGCCGAAGGATGGCGGCGAGCCGGTACGCTATCCGGGCGCGCTCGACGGGTTCGAGCTGTCGCGCGATGAGATCGAGCATCTCATCATGCAGGCCCGCGTGGTTGCCGGCTGGATCAGCGAAGCCGACCTCGCCAAGCCCGCCGACGAGGCGGACGAAGGCGAAGCGGCCGCCGACGAAGCCCACCCGGCTTGACGGAGATGACAACGGATGCTCGCCATCGCGCCTGTCGCCGATCTTGACGACGGTCCCCGGACCGCCCGGTCCGGGACCGCGCGGATGTGCGCGCTGACGCGGCAGGTCAAGCCGATCGAGCATCTGATCCGGTTCGTCGTCGGCCCCGAGGGGGTCGTGACGCCGGACATCAAGCGCAAGCTGCCGGGACGGGGCTTGTGGCTTTCCGCCTCCCATGCCTCGGTCACCGAGGCGGTGCGGCGCGGCGTGTTCGGCAAGGGCTTCAAGCGCCGCGTCGAGGTGGCGCCGACGCTGGCGGAGGATACCGAGCGGCTGCTGGCCAGCGCGGCGACCGATGCGCTGGCGATGGCCGCCAAGGCGGGAACCGTGGTCAGCGGTTTCGCCAAGGTGGAGCGCGCGCTGATCGCCCGGCAGGCGGTGGCGCTGATCCGGGCCTCGGACGGCGCACAGGACGGTATCCGCAAGCTCGACGCGGTGGCCCGGCAGAATCGTGGGCCAGACGGCCGCGAACTCGCCGTGATCGACGTGTTGAGCTCCGGCGAATTGGATTTGGCACTTGGCCGCTCAAATGTGATACATGCAGCGTTGATGGCGGGACCGGCCAACGCCGCGGTCCTGTCGCGCTGCCAGAGTCTGGTCCAATACCGGACAACCGCTGGCGACAGTTCTCGCACGACGGTGACGACGACCACAGGCAGGACAGTGCCGCAAGGCACCATGGAACAAGATTAGGATCGTGAATGGTTGAGACCAAGAACCCTGGCGACAAGACGCTGAGCGTCAGCCCGACCAAGACCCTGACGCTCAAGCCACGGGTCGAGGGAACGGTGCGCCAGAGTTTCAGCCATGGGCGCACCAAGCAGGTCGTGGTCGAGAAGCGCACCAAGCGCCGCCTCGCCGGCGACACCGGAGCGCCCACGCCCGAGACTCCGAAGGAAACCGCACCCGCAGTGGCGCGCGCCCCGGCCCCGAGGCCGCCGGCGCGATCGGCTGCGCCACAGCGCGGCTCCGGCGTCGTGCTGCGCTCGCTAACCGAGGAGGAGCGCGCAGCGCGCGCCCTTGCGCTCGCGGATTCGCGTGTGCGCGAGGTCGAGGAGCGCCGTCAGGCGGAAGAGGAAGCCGTCCGCCGCGCCGCGCGCGAGAAGATTGAGAAGGCCGAGCGCGAGGCCGCCGAGGCCCGCAAGCACGCCGAGGAAGAGCGTCATCGCGTCGAGGAAGAGGCCAAGCGCAAGGCCGAAGCCGAGGCGAAGAAGCGTTTCGGCGAAACCGAGAGCAGGCCAGCGACAACGGCCGCGGCAGCCACGCCCGCACGCGCTCCGGGCGCAACGAGCGCGCGTCCGGCGGCGGCAACGCCTGCTCGACCGGCCGCCGTCGCCGCCGACGGCTCCGACGAGGAAGAGGCGCCGCGTCAGGTGCGCCGCGGTCCTGGCGGCGCGCGGCCCGCTGCCGCGCCCAAAACCACGGCGAAGCCCGCGCCGCAGAAGCAGCGCGGACGTCTTACGCTGGTCACCGCGCTCAACGCCGACGACGTGCGCGAGCGCTCGATCGCCTCGTTCCGCCGCCGCACTCAGCGCCTCAAGGGCCATGCGGCGAACGAACCGAAGGAAAAGCTGTCGCGTGAAGTGACGATCCCCGAGGCGATCGCCATTCAGGAACTCGCCAACCGCATGTCCGAGCGCGCGGTGGACGTCATCCGCATGCTGATGAAGCAGGGCCAGATGGTGAAGATCACCGACGTGATCGACGCCGACACCGCCCAGCTCATCGCCGAGGAATTGGGCCACACCGTCAAGCG
>JBEBWH010000057.1:0-12675 GCA_040392305.1 Bradyrhizobium sp.
CGCGCTCGGACGGCTTGAGGATGAAGGCGTTGCCGCAGGCGATGGCCGGGGCGAATTTCCACATCGGGATCATCGCCGGGAAGTTGAACGGGGTGATGCCGGCGACGACGCCAAGCGGCTGGCGCATCGAGTAGAGATCGATGCCGGGGCCGGCGCCCTCGGTGAACTCGCCCTTCATCAGATGCGGGATGCCGAGCGCAAATTCGACGACCTCGACACCGCGCAGGATGTCGCCCTTGGCGTCGGGAATGGTCTTGCCATGCTCGCGGGCCAGCAGCTCAGCCATGGCGTCGTTGTCGCGCGCCACCAGCTCAAGGAATTTCATCAGCACGCGCACGCGGCGCTGCGGATTGGTCGCCGCCCAGGCCGGCTGCGCGGCCTTGGCGTTCTCCACCGCCGCCCGCAATTCCGCCTTGGTCGCCAGCGCGACCTTGGCCTGCACCTCGCCGGTCATCGGCAGGTAAACATCGGCAAATCGCCCGGATTTGCCCTCGACATGCTTGCCGCCGATAAAATGTCCGATGGTCCGCATTACATCCTCCCAGATTAAGCTGGCTTCTCTCTGTTCTTGCATTTCACCATAATCAACCCCATAAAAGCGCGCAACAATTGTGCGGAAATGCCGAAACGGTACCTGAATATCGATTGGAACGACTTCCGTTACGTGCTGGCGATCGCCCGGCGCGGCACGGTGTCGAGCGCTGCCAAATATCTCGGGGTCGATCATGCGACCGTGGTGCGGCGCATCTCCCGCCTTGAGCAGGACCTCGCCGCCAAGCTGTTCGACCGCCGCAAGACCGGCTATGTGCTGACCGAAGCCGGCCGCCGCATTGCCGAAAGCGCGGAGTCGATCGAGTCCACCGTGATCGCCGACCAGAGCGCCGTCGGCGACTCCCGCGCGCATCTGTCCGGCGCGGTGCGCGTCGGCGCGCCCGACGGCTTCGGCAGCACCTTTCTCGCGCCGCGGCTCGTGAGCTTCGCCGACCAGAACCCCGACCTCGAAATCCAGCTCGTCGCGACTGCGCATGTGTTCAGCCTGTCGCAACGCGAGGCCGACATCGCCATCAGCCTGGCGCTGCCGAAAGAAGGACGGATCGTCGGCCGCAAGCTGATCGACTACCGCCTCCGGCTTTACGCCGCGCCCGACTATCTCGCCCGGTTTCCGGCCATCAACCGGCGCGAAGACCTGCTCGATCACCGCTTCGTCGGCTATATCGACGATCTCCTGTACACGCCGGAACTGGCCTATCTGCCGCAGATCTCATCGAAGATCCGCGCAAGCTTCTGCAGCGCCAATATCATAGCCCAGTTCAACGCCACTGTCGCAGGCTACGGTATCGCCGTGCTGCCCTGCTTCATGGCCGAGGACCGGCCCGATCTGGTTCCAGTGCTGCCGGACCAGACCTCGATCATGCGCAGCTTCTGGCTGTTGATGCACGCCGACAGCAAGGACCTCGCCCGCATCCGCGCCGCCGCCGACTTCATCTATGAGGTGACGGAGCAGCACCGCGCGCTGTTCGACCCGGAGGCGTAAGTCCAGTAACGGATCGGTCCGGTCGCCGTACCC
This sequence comes from Bradyrhizobium sp., assembly GCA_040392305.1. GTDB lineage: Bacteria > Pseudomonadota > Alphaproteobacteria > Rhizobiales > Xanthobacteraceae > PRO6. The sequence continues at coordinate 1,568 of JBEBWH010000057.1, forward strand.
CGCGCGCGATGCGGCATAACATGCTGCATCGCCGATCCGGGATCGCCACGACGAGCAACGTCTGCAACGGTCCCGACTCTGCGGCGCAACGCTTCACACCGCGCCGCGTCCGGGACTCGGCTGCTGCGTAGGATTCCGCCTTCCCTCAGGACTTCGCCCTGCGGCGCGGCTTTTTCGCCGCGGGCTCTTTAGCGGCGCGCTTCCTGGGGGCCGCTTTGGGCGCGGCCGTTGTGTCCGCCAGCGCGCGGGCGCGGGCGACGTCGAGAATTTCGCCGGAGAACGCGGCATTGCCGGCGGCGCGCGCAAGGACCAGCGCGCCGGTCATCAGCGCCAGCGTCGCGATCGCCTCGCGCCGCGCCGCCGCGTCCGACGCCGTCTCGACCTGCGCGGTCAAAACCTCGACCATCTCTTCGAGCTTGGCGCCGAACATGCGCCGCGCCTTGGCGCCCTCGCGCGCGATCTCTGCGCCGAGCGCCGCGATGGCGCAGCCATAGCCGGGATCGTCGCGGTGCGCGGGCGTCAGATAGGCGTTGACAATGGCGGCCATCCGCGCGTCCGGCGGCGTCGCCTCCGCGTTCTTGCGCCAATGGACTATGGAACGGTCCATGGCGTGCGCGACCGCCTCGACCAGCAGCGCATCGCGCGAGGCGAAATGCGCGTAGAAGCCGCCATGGGTCAGGCCCGCTTCCTTCATCAGCTCGGCAACGCCGACGCCATGCACGCCCTTCTCGCGCAAACGCACCGAAGCCTTGCGCACGATGCGCGCATGCGTCTGCGCCTTGTGTTCCCTGGAGTAGCGCATCGCCGCCTGCCGCTAGATGATTGACATCATATAACGCCCAATACACCCTCTGCCGCCTCTCCCGCAACGCCGAAACACCGTCACAGCATTATCCGGAGCCACGCCATGCCGATGATCAACGACCACTGCGGCATCGAGCGCGACGCGCGCGGCGTCGTCACGCTGACGATCCGCAATGCGGGAGCGCTCAACATCCTGAGCAGTCCGATCATGCGCGCCGTCCGCGCCGGGATCGACAGTCTCGCGCCGGACCAGAGCATCCGCGCGGTGGTGATGCGCGGGACCGGCGAGAAAAGCTTGATCGGCGGCGCCGACATCAAGGAAATGGCGCGGCTCGATCCCGCTTCGGCGGAAGCATTCATCACCGCGCTGTCCGATCTGTGCGAGGCCGCGCGGCGCTTCCCCGCCCCGGTCATCGCCCGCATCCCCGGCTGGTGCCTCGGCGGCGGGCTCGAATTCGCGGCCGCGTGCGATTTCCGCATCGCCGCCGGGAGCGCCAAATTCGCCATGCCAGAGGTCAAGGTCGGCATTCCCTCGGTGATCCACGCCGCGCTGCTGCCGCGCCTGATCGGCTGGGGCCGCGCGCGGTGGCTGATCATGACGGCCGCCACCATCGATGCGCCGACCGCGCTCGCCTGGGGGCTGGTCGACGCCATCGCGCCCGAAGCCGATCTCGATAACGCGGTCGAGGCGACCATTGAATCCCTGCTCGCCTGCGGCCCGCAGGCGCAGCGCGCGCAGAAGGCGCTGCTGCGGCAATGGGAAGAGCTGCCGCTCCGGGAGTCGCTCGATGTCAGCGTCGCGGCGTTCGCCGCCTCGTTCCGCACCGGCGAGCCGCAACGGCTGATGCAGGCTTTCCTCGAACGCCCGCGCTGATTGCATCCTGAAGCGATGCGGTCCCGCGTTGCGCGCGCAGCCGCCATGCAAGCGCTCGGCGCAATTGCCGCGACAGCCTGCTATTGATATGATAATTATCATTCAATGACGACCCCGCGCCAGCAGCTCCGCCGGCGCGGTTTTCGTCTCACCTCAAGGTGCGCGATGGTGTCAGACTGGATCGCTGCTCAGCTTGCCCGCCGCCAGATCCACTATGGCTGGGTGATGGTCGCCGTCACCTTTCTCACCGCGCTGGTCTCAGCCGGCGCGGTCGGCGCGCCCGGCGTGTTCATCCGCCCGCTGGAGCAGGAGTTCGGCTGGTCCACCGCCGACATCTCGGCGGCGCTGGCGATCCGCCTGCTGCTGTTCGGGTTGATGGCCCCGTTCGCCGCCGCCCTGCTCAACCGCTACGGATTACGCCGCGTGACGACCGCCGCGCTGGTGCTGGTCGTCGCCGGGCTCGCCGCCTCGCTGGCGATGACGGAACTCTGGCATCTCGTGGCGTTGTGGGGCTTCGTCATCGGCATCGGCACCGGCATGACCGCGCTGGTGCTTGGGGCGACGGTGGCGGCGCGATGGTTCACGGCGCGGCGCGGCCTCGTCGTCGGCATCCTCACCGCCAGTTCCGCCACCGGACAGCTCGCCTTCCTGCCGCTGCTCGCATGGCTCACCGACCTTTATGGCTGGCGCTTCGCGCTCTCCATCGTTTGCGCCGGACTTCTCATCGCCGTCGTCGCGGCGGCGCTACTGATGCGCGACCGCCCGTCCGATGTCGGGCTCGTTGCCTATGGCGACGACGCGACGGCATCGCCGCCTGCCGCGCCGCAAGCCGCCGGGTCGATCTTCGCCGCAAGTTTCGGCGCACTGCGCGAGGCCTCGCGCGAGCCGGTGTTCTGGGTGCTGTTCTTTACGTTCTTCATCTGCGGCGCAAGCACTAACGGGCTGATCCACACCCACTTCATTCCGTTCTGCTCCGACTACGGCATGGCCGCGACCGCGGCGGCGACGCTGCTCGCGGTGATGGGCATCTTCGATTTCATCGGCACCGTCGGGTCGGGCTGGCTGTCGGACCGCTACGACAATCGCACGCTGCTGTTCTGGTATTACGGCCTGCGCGGGCTGTCGCTGATCGCGCTGCCCTTCACCAACTTCTCGCTCTACGGGCTGTCGCTGTTCGCGATCTTCTACGGCCTCGACTGGATCGCAACCGTGCCGCCGACCGTGAAGCTGACGGTGGCCCGCTTCGGCCCGGAGAAAGCCAACCTGGTGTTCGGCTGGATCTTCGCCGGCCATCAGCTCGGCGCAGCAAGCATCGCGTTCGCGGCGGGCGCATCGCGCACCTATCTCGCAAGCTATCTGCCCGCATTCTTCGTCGCCGGCGCGTTGTGCCTCGTCGCTGCGATCGTCATCGTATCACTCGGCCGCGACAAGCCGCTGCGTGAGGCTGTCGCCACCATGTAAGGCCGGCCTCGCCGCGAGCGCCTCAAGTAAGAACACATTCCGCAACGCGAAATCATTTCATGTCGCGGAACTAAACTCGCGTGCGACAACCGTAACCAACAAGACGGTTGCCATGATTTCCCTGCGATGACATGATCCGCGCACGCAAGTCATAACGCGCCCTGCATGCAATGGGGCGCGATGATCGGAGGGGACATCTATGCGCTATCGCACCTTTGCGCTGGCATCAGCGCTGGCTTTGTCGACCGCACTCGCCGCTTCGCCGGCCGCCCTTGCCGCCGACGCCAAACTGCCTTCATCGCTCGCATTCACCGCCTACGACACCGGATCGTCCGGCTTCAACCTCGCCGTCGCCATCGGCAAGATGATGAAGGACAAGTATAACTCCAGCGTCCGCGTGCTGCCGGCGGGCAACGACGTCGCGCGGCTCGCGCCGCTGCGCGCCAAACGCGCGGTCGCATCGGCGATGGGAACCGGCAGCTACTTCGCGCAGGAAGGCGTGTTCGAATTCGGCGCCAAGGACTGGGGACCGCAGCCGATCCAGCTTCTTCTCTCCACGGTCGATTGCAACGGTCTGTCGGTCGGCATCGCGGGCGACATCGGGGTGAAGAACCTCGCCGACTTCAAGGGCAAGCGCCTCGGCTTCGTGGTCGGCTCGCCCGCGCTCAATCAGAATGCGCTCGCCATCATCGCCTTTGCCGGGCTCACCAAGAACGACGTCAAGATCGTCGAGTTCGCAAGCTATGGCGCGATGTGGAAGGGCATCATCAACAACGATGTCGACGGCGCCTTCGCCTCCACCATTTCCGGACAGGCGAAGGAGGCCGAGACTTCGCCGCGCAGCCTGATGTGGCCGACCATGCCCAAGGACGACAAAGCCGGCTGGGAGCGCGTGCAGAAGATCGGCCCGTTCTTTACTCCGCATACCGTGAGCTGCGGCGCGGGCATCACCAAGGACAAGCCGATCCAGATGGGCACCTATCCCTATCCGGTGATCGTGGCCTACGGCACGGAATCCGCCGACGACATCTACAACCTGACCAAGGCGATGATCGACGGCTACGATGGCTATAAAGACGGCGCGCCCGGCGCGGTCGGGTTCGAGCTGAAGCGCCAGACGATGAAGTGGGTGATCCCGTTCCACCCCGGCGCGGTGAAGGCGTTCAAGGAGGCCGGACATTGGACCGATGCCGACCAGACCCACAACGATGCGCTGATCAAGCGGCAGGGCGTGCTCGCCAAGGCATGGGCCGACTACACCAAGAGCAGTCCGGCCGACGACAAATTCGCCGCCGGCTGGACGGCGGCCCGCAAGGATGCGCTGGCCAAGGCCGGCCTGCCTGATGCGTTCAACTAGGCCGCCCGATCGCGCCTGATCCTTCACCCGTTGCGGCCCTGCGCAATGGGTGAAGACGCCGCCGTCCATAGCTCACTCGGAGAAGCCTCGATGTCGGACCCCGCTCCCTCTGACATCGCACCGATGTCGCCCGCGAGAGCCGCACTTGCCAGCGCCGCCGACGGCAGCGCCCAGAAAATCGTCTTCGCCGATCCCCACGCCGCCGTCGGCGGCATGCAGGAAGCCGAGGTGACGCGCGCGCGCACGCTGCAAGGCATCTGGCGCATCGCGCTGATCGTCGCCACCGCCGCGACCATCTTCCTGTGCATCAACCAGCAGTTCGCGCTGCGCTTCTTCATCGGCTACACGCAGCTCAACACCGAATATTTCTACCTGCTGATCGCGCTGATGCTGCCTTTCACCTTCGTGATCTTCCCCGGATCGCCGAAAGCGCCGCTCGATCGCATTCCGTGGTACGACGTCGCGCTGGCGCTCGTCACCTTCGCCGCGTCTCTCGTCCTGATGTCCTATATCCGCCAGGCGGCGGAATCCGGCTGGGAGTTCGGCGGCGCGCCGACGGGCGCTTACATCGCCGGCCTCGTGATGTGGGCCATGCTGATGGAGGCGCTGCGCCGCACCGGCGGCTGGAGCCTGGTGCTCTGCATCTTCCCCTTCACCGTCTATCCGCTGTTCGCCGACGCAAGCTGGCTCGGCCCCTTGCGCGGCACGCAATCGACGCTGGAACAGGCCACCGCCTATCACGTGCTCTCGGGCGAAAGCCTGCTCGGCATTCCGATCCAGGCCTTCGCCGATACGGTGATCGGCTTTCTCGTGTTCGGCGTCGCGCTGATGATGACCGGCGCGGGCAAATTCTTCATCAACATCGCGTTCGCGCTGTGCGGCACCTTCCGCGGCGGCGCGGCCAAGGTGTGCATCTTCGCCAGCGCGCTGCTCGGCATGATGTCCGGCTCGATCATCTCCAACGTGCTGACCGCCGGCACCATGACCATTCCCGTGATGAAGAAGAGCGGCTTCCGCGCTTCCTACGCCGCCGCCATCGAGGCCTGCGCCTCGACCGGGGCGGTGCTGGCGCCGCCGGTGATGGGAGCCACCGCCTTCATCATCGCCCAGTTCCTCAACATCAGCTATGCCGAAGTGGCGCTCGCCGCGATCATCCCGGCGGCGCTCTACTATACCGGCCTGTTCCTGCAGGTCGACGCCTATGCCGCGCGGCACGGGCTCGAAGGCATCCCCCGCTCCGAACTGCCGAGCGCGTGGCAGGCGATCAAGGAAGGCTGGTACTACGTCTTCGTCATCGCGCTTCTGATCATCATGCTGCTGTACTTCAAGCGCGAGAGCCACGCGCCGTTCTACGCCACCGCGCTGCTCTTGGTGCTCAACCAGCTGTTCTCCAGGGACACGCGCTGGAGCCTTGCGACCATCGGCCGATTTTTCGAGGTCAACGGTCGCACCTTCGTCGAGCTCGGCGCAATCCTCGCCGGCTGCGGCCTGCTGATCGGCGCGTTCTCGATGACCGGCGTGATCTCAAGCCTTGCCGGCGATCTGTTGCGCATCGCCGGCGACAGCGCCTTCCTGCTGCTGGTGATGTGCGCCATCACCAGCCTGATCCTCGGCCTCGGGCTGACCACCACGGCGTGCTACATCTTCCTCGCCATTCTCGTTGCGCCCGCGCTGGAACAGGCCGGCCTCAACCGCATGGCCGTGCACATGTTCATCTTCTACTGGGGCATGCTGTCGTCAATCACGCCGCCGGTCGCGATCGCCTCCTTCGCCGCCGCCGGCATCGCCGGCTCGCCGGCGATGAAAACGGGATGGGAGTCGATGTGGGTCGGCAGCATCATCTACTTCATTCCGTTCTTCTTCGTGCTCAATCCGGCGCTGGTGCTGCAGGGCAACGTCTTCGCCGGCATCGGGCTGATGGCGCTGATCGCGTTCGGCACGCTGTTCATCTGCGGCGGCATCCAGGGCTACCAGATCGGCGTCGGCGACCTGCGCCGCACCGGCGCGCTGCAATGGCCGCTGCGCGCGCTGCTGGTGATCGGCGGGGTCGTCATCGCCACGCCCGGCGGCGGCATCCTGCCGCTGTCGCAGCTTCAGGTGACGACGCTCGGCGTCGCCATCCTCGTCCCAGTGATGCTGCTGGCGCGGCTGACCGCAAGCCGCAACGGCATCACCGTTCCGGCCCGCGCGCGATGAAAGGCTGAGCCGCGAGGGCTCACGCCATCCGGAACACCACGGCATCGACGACGATGCAGCCCTCGCCTTCGCTGCCGAGCATCACCGGGTTGAGGTCGATGCTGGCGATCCCGGCCTCCGGATCGCGCATCAGTTCGCCGATCCGCACCACCACGTCGCACAGCGCCGCGACATCCATCGGCGGCTCGCCGCGCGCGCCTGCAAGCAATGGCGCGATGCGCAGGCTTTGCAACGCGGCCCTGACGTCGCCGGCCGTGAACGGCGGCAGCAACAGCGCGGTGTCGCGAAAGATCTCGACATACTTTCCGCCATCCCCCACCGCGACGGCCGGGCCGAACACCGCGTCGCGATGCGCGCCGACCATGATCTCGCGTCGCCCGCCCGCCATCGCCGCGACGATGACGCCATCGAAGCGCGCGCCTTCCTTGCGGATGATGGCTTCCATCTCCTCGTAAGCCTGGGCCGCCTCCTCGCGCGTGCGCAGATTGAGCCGCACGAGACCAAGCTCGGACTTGTGCGCGATATCGGCCGAGCAGCCCTTCGCCACCGCCGGCCCGCCGATTGCCTCGAACGCCGCCGCCGCCTCCGCGCGCGAGCGGCACAGCCGATGCTTCACCACCGCAATGCCGCGCGAGGCGAGCAGCGCGAGGCTGTCGGCCTCGTTGAGCATCGTGGTCGCGCCGAGCGGCAGCGGCGCGGCCAGCGCCTGCGTGTGGCGCGCCTTGACCCGCGCCATCAGTTCGCGGTGGCTCAGAAACTGGTTGAGCGCGGCGACCGCCTCCGCCTCGGTCGGAAACACCGACACGCCCTCTTCCGCAAAGCGCGCCGCGACGCTCTGCTGCGTCGCCGCCACCACCACCGGCTTGCCGGTCTGCCGCGCCACCGCTGCGGTGTCGCGCGCGAACGCATCGACATCATAGCCCGGCCCCGCCACCGGAAGGCCGACAAGGAACGCATCCGCCGCGGGGTCCTCCGCGATCACCGGCAGGATGTCGCCGAACAGGCGGCTGTTGGAGAGCAGCGCCGCGGTGATGTCGATCGGGTTGGTCGTGGTCGCGAAGCTCGGCAGAATGCCTTTGAGCTTCTTGTCGGTCTCCGGCGCAAGTCTCGCCATCGGCATGCCGGCGCTGGTCGCGGCATCCGCCGTCATCACGCACACCGCGCCGGAATTGCTGATGGCGACCAGCCTGCGCCCGCTCGGCTTCCAGCCCTTCAGATACAGTTCCGTCGCCTCCACCAGCCCGCGCATGTCCGGCGCGCGCCAGATGCCGTGATGGGCGAGGAAGGCATCGACCATGCGGTCCTCGTTGGCGAGCGCGCCGGTATGCGACTGCGCCGCCGCGCGGCCGGCTTCGGTGCGGCCGGATTTCAGCGCGATGATCGGCAGGTCGCGGTCGCGCGCCACCGCCGCGAGCTCTTCGAGATAGGTCTTGTCGGGGATGCTTTCGAGATAAAGCATCATCAGCTTGACCTCGGGGTCCTCGGCCACCGCCACCGCGAGTTCGCCGACGGTGATGTCGGCGTCGTTGCCGGTCGCATGCGAATGACGCAGCCCGATGCCGCGTGGATGCAGGAAGCCGAACGGCGCGGTGGACAGCGCGCCGCTCTGGCTCAGGATCGCGACATGGCCGGGCTTCGGCTCGCTTTCCATGAACATCGTGGAAAAGGAAGCGATCGCGCCGGTGCCGAAATTGGCGAGCCCTTGCGAATTCGGCCCGACGATGCGCATGCCGGCCTTGCGCGCGGCCTCGACCATGCGGCGCTCCCTGGCCTTGCCCTCGACCGCATCGACCTCGCCGAAACCCGACGCCATCACCACCGCGACCTTGACCCCGCGCGTCGCGCAATCCTCCACCGCCGCAATCGCGTTGTCGCCCGCCACCGCCACGATCACCAACTCCGGCGCTTCCGGCAGCGCATCGAGCGACGGATAGCATCGACGCCCCTGCACCTCCGTGCGCGTCGGATTGATTGGATAGACCGCGCCGCGAAAACCATAGCGCGCGAGATAATGGATCGGACGGCCGCCGATCTTGTTGTGGTTGTCGGACGCGCCGATGATGGCGACGGAGCGCGGGTCAAGCGCGGCCTTGAGACGGCTCATTCGGTTTCCTTCCCCTGTTCTTGACGGCGCGATGCGCTCAATACGATTTCGGCAGATCACGCCGCTCGAGGAGGCGACGTCGCCGACCCATGGTCTCGGCCTGTTCTATACCGACCTCGACCGCAGCCGCATCGCTGTGCATGCGATTCATAAGATGGGCCGCAAGGCGGTGAACTCCAACGAACTGTTCATCGCCGATTTCGAGATACCTGTCGAAGATCGCCTCGGCGAGGAAGGGCGCGGATTCGAATATATCCTGCACGGCATAGCCGCCGTCGCAATCCTTCGCCAGCCAGTAGGCGTCGTCGAAGCGTGCGCAGTTTTTTTGCGATGGCGTCGCGAATGGATTGCTGCCGATCGTTCAACGCAAAATCCATTCGCCTGCCCCTTGCCGGTCCCTGCCGCGACGATCAGCCCTTGCCGCCCAGCCGTTCGCGCAACTCGGTTTTCAACACCTTGCCGTAATTGTTCTTAGGCAGCGCATCGAGATAGACGTAACGCTTGGGCCGCTTGAAGCGCGCAATCGCGTTGAGGCAATGCGCATCGAGCGCGGCATCGGTGACGCGGCCGCCCGCGCGCAACACGACGCAGGCGACGACGTTCTCGCCCCATTCAGCATCGGGCAGGCCGATCACCGAGACTTCGTGCACGGCCTCGTGCGTCAGCAGCGCCTCCTCGACCTCGCGCGGATAGATGTTGGTGCCGCCGGAGATGATGACGTCCTTGGAGCGGTCCGACAGCGTGAGAAAGCCGTCGCCATCGAGCCGCCCGACATCGCCGGTGCGCAGCCAGCCGTCGCGCAGCGTCTCGGCGGTCGCCTCCGGGTTGTTCCAGTAGCCGAGCATGACCGGCGGACCCTTGGCCTCGATCTCGCCGGTCTCGCCCGCGGGCAGCACGCTGCCATCGCTGCCGGTGATGCGGACCTCGACGGCGCTCTGCGCCACGCCGACCGAGGCCAGCCGCTCCAGATAGCGCGGATGCGTGGTGTCGGCGTGCCAGCCGCGCGACAGCGCGGTGATGGTCATCGGCGACTCGCCCTGCCCGTAGATCTGCACGAAGCGCTGGCCCATGGTGGCGATGGCGTCGCGGATATCGGCGAGATACATCGGCCCGCCGCCATAGACGATGGTCTTGATGCCGTCGCCATTCTCGCCGCGCGCTTTCGCGCCATCGACCAGCCGCCGCACCATCGTCGGCGCGGCGAACATCGAGACGTTGCGCAGGCGTTTGGCGAGATCGAGCACCTCGTCGGGCTCGAAGCCGCCGGAGACCGGCACGACATGACGCGCGGCCATGCGCACATGGATGAAGTTGTAGAGCCCCGCGCCGTGCGACAAGGGTGCTGCATAAAGCGCGGCATCCTCATGCGCCACGCTATCGACATCGGCCGGGTAGCACAGCGACATCGCGACGAGATTGCCGTGGCTCAGCATCACGCCCTTGGGGCGGCCGGTGGTGCCGGAGGTGTAGAACAGCCACGCCAGATCGTCGTCCTCGCGCGGAGCCGGAACGGCCGCGCCCTCGCCGCTCGCGGCGATGCGCCGGAAGGCATCGTCGTCCATCGCGAGAAGCGGCAGCGGGCTTTGCAGCTCCGCGCTTGCCTCGCCCAGCGACGTCGTGGTGTCGGCGGAGACGAAGGCCAGCTTCGCGCCGCTGTTGGCGCAGATCCACGCCGCCTCGCGACCGTGCAGCTTGGCGTTGATCGGAACGACCGCGGCGCCGATCCACCACACGCCGTAAAGGCATTCGAGATATTGCGTGCAATTGTGCGCGAACAGCGCGACGCGGTCGCCCGGCGCAACGCCATGCTTCGTTGCAAGGTGATGGCCGATGGCGGCGGCACGGCGGGCGAAGGCGGCATAGTCCGCTTCGATCTCCGCGCCGCTGAGCAGCGCCGGCGCATCCGGATGAAGCCGCGCGCTGGCGGCCAGCCACTCGGCGATATTCATGACGTCGCCCCCCGAGAACGGCGAAAATTACTTCGCCGGTTCAAGCAGCGACACGTAGTTGGCGACGGCCGCGCCGCCCATGTTGAAGATGCCGGCAAGCTTCGGATCTTTAAGCTGCATGCCCTCGGGCGCCTGCCCCGTGAGCTGCATCGCGCTCATGACGTGCATCGATACGCCGGTGGCGCCGATCGGGTGCCCCTTCGCCTTCAGCCCGCCCGACGGATTGACCGGCAGCTTGCCGTCCTTCTGGGTCCAGCCTTCCTTGATGGCGCGCGCGCCCTTGCCCTTCTCGGTCAGGCCCATCGCCTCGTATTCGATCAGTTCGGCGATGGTGAAGCAGTCATGCGTCTCGACGAAGGAGAG
>JBEBWH010000058.1:0-12669 GCA_040392305.1 Bradyrhizobium sp.
GGCGTTTTCTGCGACGAGGATGGCGAACTCCACGAGCTAAACGGTACGGGGCTCGACGGCGGTCGCAGGCAGTTCGAACGGCTGACGCCGGAGAGTGTGCTGCCGCTGATCAGCAGCGCCTCGGACTATCTGGCCAGGCAGGTGAACGAGGATGGCTCGTTCGTCTATGGGTATCATCCCTGCTTTGACAGGCAGATCGATACATACAATGCGCTGCGCCATGCAAGCACGACCTATTCAATGGTCGAGGCCTGGGAGGTCACGCGCGACGATCGCCTCAAAGCAGCGATCGATCGTTCATTGGCCTATCTTTGTGGGAGACTCATCCAGCACCGGCGACTCCCGGATGGCAGCAAAGCGGCCTTTCTTGTTGACGTTGATGCCGAGATAAAACTCGGCGGAAATGCCGTCGCCATCCTGGCGTTGACCAAGTACTGCGCGGTAACCGGGACGGACATCTATCTGCCTGTCGCGGAAAAGCTCGCCAATGGCATCCGCTTCATGCAGGACCAGGAGGATGGATCGTTTGCCCACGTGCTCAACTATCCCGATCTGTCCATAAAAGATCGATTCCGAACAATCTACTATGAGGGTGAAGCGGCCTTCGGCCTGATGCGGCTCTACGAACTCACCCAGGATCCGCGTTTGCTGGAGATGGTCGAGAAAGCGTTCTCGCACTTTATCGCCAATGATCACTGGAAGCAGCATGACCATTGGCTGAGCTACTGCGTCAATGAACTCACACGATACCGCCCAAAGGAACAGTATTTCCGCTTTGGTATCCGCAACGTAGCTGGATACCTGGACTTCGTCTCGGAGCGGATCACAACCTTTCCCACACTGCTCGAATTGATGATGGCAGCGCGCGAGACGCTCGCCCGCATCGATGAGCACGCTGAACTACACGATCTGTTCTCGGAGATTGACGTTGGGCAGTTTGAGAGGGCTTTGGAAAAGCGCGCGCACTATCTGCTCAATGGTCATTTCTGGCCCGAACTCGCGATGTACTATCGCAATCCAGAGAAGATCGTCGGGTCGTTCTTTATTCGCCACCATGCCTTCCGTGTGCGCATCGACGATGTCGAGCACTATCTGTCCGGTTTCGTCGCTTATCTGCGCTATCTCCAGGATAGGGCGAGCTTTCTTGACCTCGTTCACCGCCATGGCGCGAGGGCGCAGAGAACTTTGCGCGCAGCAGCTCCTGGCTTTGCAGGAGTCAAACCTGCGAGGGTGTCATGATCAGGTTGCCGTTCACATGGTCATTCGCGCTGTTGTTGGCTCTGATCCCTCCGGCCCTTGCGGAAGGTACTGTCACCTATCTGGGGTGGAATATGCCGGCCGAGGAGCAGGCGTGCCCTGTCGGCGACGACGCTGTCTGGGTGGAGTATTCCGCAGGGGACGATTGCATTCGCTACTTTGCAGGTGGCGAGCTTGATGACGCACCTCTCGTCATCGTGCGACTCTACGGCGACAGGACAAGCTATATGGGGCGCAACGCGGAAGATATTCCGGGGAACACGGCCGATGCGCAACAGGCCTACGCCGAAAGGCGGGCCGACGAGTTGGGGATGCCCGTAGTGGTGATTGCTCGACCGGGGACCTATGGCTCCAGCGGAGATCATCGTAGGCGCAGGCAGGTGGAAGAGTTCCTTGCCCTCAATGCCGCCCTGGATGAAGTTGTCCGCCGCCATCGGATCGGGCGTGTGATCCTGTCTGGACACAGCGGCGGAGCGACCGCCGCGGCCGCTCTTCTCACTTTCGGTCGTTCTGATGTGGCCTGCGCCGTTCTCACATCAGGCGCCTATGGCTTGCTCGAGCGGGCCCAGATGCTACGCGAGCGGAATGATCGTGAGCAGAGACCGGGAGTGGATCTTACCGGCTTTGCCGATCCCTACGATCCCCTCGACCATATAGACGGCATCCTCCACGACCCGGGCCGAACCATTCTCGTGATCGGTAACGAAGATGATCAGGTCACGCCCTTCATCTTGCAGCAGAGGTTTGCGGAGGCTGTCGCCGCCGCGGGCCACAATGTCCAATTGATGACCCACCCTGCTCAGGCGCCCAAGCACCACGACCTGACCAGTTCGATTGGGATCACAGCGGCAGCGCGCTGCGCTGTTCGGGAGGAGTAAGATGGCAGTTCTGGAAGCCAGCCAAACATACGCTCATCCTGCAACGGGCCGCGCCAAACGGTATTGGCTTACCGGCATCCTTGCATCGCTCTTACGGACAACCCCAGTACATGCGGGGCTGTGCGTGCTGTTTTCCATCGTTTCGCAAATCGCACTTCTGGCAGCAATCCTGTTGCCCTGGAATCTGCTCATCGTTCTCAGCACCGACGCGCTCCCCAGGCTGTTGCCCACATTCCTACGAGGCTATGCCGGCCGTGAACTGGTGATCATCCTCAGTGCAGGCGCGTTGACTGCCTTCCTCCTCTATGCCCTGTGCGAGGCGTGCATCAGCCATGTTTGCTCCCACGGTTCGCGATCGATCCTGTCACGTCATCAAAAGACGGGTTTGTTCGGCAGCCACCGCCAGCAGGCAGCCACGCTCTATCGACGCCTGCTGCGTTCGGTTGCAGCTGCGGTATCCTGTGCATTCATAGCGCTATGGCTCGCATTCTTCTATCCGCTACTGCTGTTGGCGCTCGCCACCTATCTGTGCGGTGGCTTCTTCGTTGCAAAATGGCGGGAAAACACGCCGCCAACCATCTTGGAACCGTTTCAAACGCCGGAGCTAAATGCAAACGCCTGGTGGGGCTTGGGCTTTCTGTACGCGGTTTCATGGGTGGTGGCTGACTACTGGCGCGGCGCGTTACCGGATACAACTGTCATCTTCATTTCATTGCTGCTCGTTCGTCAGGCCCTTATCCTTTGCGCCCAGATCAATCGCACACATCGCCTCCTCAACAATCAGCGCAACAAGGTCGGCGCATTGTTCCTGGTTGATGTGCCGTGGCAGCCGGTAGCGCGAGAGGATAGTGATTTTCAGGCGTTGCTGGAACCCGAACGCCGTCTCGGATGGGTGAGCGAATTACTCAGTCGCCGTTTAGGCCCATTCGACGCAGAACTTGCCCTCCAATGCAGGCCGGCCGACAGCGGCAGGATCATCTACGTGACGGCAAGCGGCGAACAGGAGAACGAAGAAAAATCGTTCTTGGTGAAGCTCTATCACGCCTCACGGGAAGAACTCGCTCATCACGAGAAGGAAATTCTTCAAGTCGCCGGAGAGAGGTGGCCCGCTCCGCCGCTCCTCGCAGATCACATGCTCGGCCGCCATCCCTGCCTTGTCTTCGGATGGAGCGCCAAAACGTACTGGATGACGGCGGAAGAACGAACTTCCTGGCTGCCTTCGATCCGCGAACGCCTTCTCCAATGTGAGCTGCCTGTGGAACTGGTGAATCGCTATGATCGTAGCCATCCGCACCTTGCGGAACGGTTGGAGGCTGTCGATTGGCAGTTTCTGGAGACGCTTGTTCCGCGGAGTTCGATGGAGCTTTTCAGCCATTTGCACGAACAGTGGCCGGCTCTGAAAAAAATGCTTCGAGGAATGCCCCGGCAGATTGTCATTCCACGCCTCTACCAACACAGAATAGGCTTGGTCGGCAGAAATCCGATCATCTGCAACTGGTCCCGCTGGCGTTGGGAACCGATTGGCGCAGGCTGGCCACGTCAGAGCACCTATGAACAGCTCCGGAACGCGCTCGAAGGCGCGGCCGCGACGCGTAGAATCATGCGCCAGGTCACCGCGGAACAGGCCTATCTGGCCGCTCTTTTCTACACATTTGAACATCTGGTGAGGTCGAAGGATTTCGTGTCGGCACTGAAGCTGATCGGTTCGATCAGCGAGGCTATTCGACTTGCTTTGCTTAACTGCCCCGCCGATCCAGATCCGCAAATTTTGGGGACGAGCTTTGACCATCGACATTGATAAAATCAACGTGGTGTCTGTTGGCGCGCGCGCCTCAGAAACCCCGGCGTATGATACTGCTTGGCAAGCAGGGAAACTGCAGGCCCTCCTTGGCGGCAATTGGATCGTTGCTCCGGGAGAAGGGTGGCGGGCGCAAGATATCGCAATCTCCGCCAACAAGTCGGATCTTCAGGGCGACAACTGCCTCTTCGTCGCGATCGATGAGGAAACCTGGCACAAGGGTTCGGGCAACACCGGTATCTATTCCGGTTGGCCCGACACCCACGAAACGTTGAAGAAGATCCACAGGCAATGCTGTGGCGCCATCGTGCAGAAGCCGATCGGGGGGCTGCCAGACAGTTTCCCCCAGCTTGTCGTCGAAAATTCCTACGACGTTCTGCATGTGATGGCCGAAGAAGCCCGGAGGCGAATGACCGGTAAGGTGATTGCGGTTACCGGTACGGTCGGCAAATCCACGACCAAGGATATGCTGGAACTGGTCCTCGGGCATGAAGGCTCTGTGATCGCCACGCGCAGAAATCACAATACACGCACCGGAACCTCAGTCACGCTGGCGCGCTGCATCGGCGATCCAGACTTCGCGGTGCTTGAGGTCGCCTTGTCGGCGCTGTGGATGCGCAATGGCGGCGTGGGCCTGCGCGTAAAGCCGCATATCGGCATCGTTACCGAGATCGGCATCACTCAGGTTGGCGTCAACGTCCAGGACGAGAGAGACACAGCGCGTTTCAAGGCGCGCATATGCAATGGGATCGTGCCGGGAGGCCATGCGATCCTGAACCGGGACATGGACGAGTTCGACTTCGTTGCCCGAGAAGTCCGCAACTACGGCGCCCAGGTTCTCAGCTATGGGTTCCATCGAGAAGCGGATATCCGTGTTATCGAGCACTGCGCGGATCATGAAGTTTCCGATGTGCGGCTGATGATCGACGGGCGGGAAATCGGATACCGCCTGGGAGTGCCCGGTAAAGGCATGGTGTCGAACTCGATGGCCGTGCTTGCCGCTGTAAAGCTGCTCGGCCTGGATGTTCCGGCCGCTGCGCAGCGCCTGGCCACCTATCGCAGCGTTGGAAAGCTGGAAAGCAAACCATTGCAGCTTCCCGGTGGCGGCCAGGCCCATATGATCGACGACAACTACAATGCCGCTGTCCAATCGATGAATGCGGCGTTCGAGGTCTCCGCTCTCCATCCTCTTGTTCCCGGCGCGCGTCGCGTTGCGGTGCTCGGTCGCATGGTCAATCTCGGTGAAAGGGCCGCGGATCTGCACGCATCCATTGTCGATCCGATCATCGCGGCAGGCTTCGACAAAGTGTTCATGCACGGCGACGAGATGGTGCATGTCAAGGAAAAGCTGCCCGAGGCCATAAATGGCGGGCTGTTCCAGAAGGTGTCGAGCCTTGCCGATGCCGTGATGGGTTATTTACGCGATGGCGACGTCGTTCTCGTTAAAGGCAGTGTCCGCGGATCGGAATTTCGGTCGATGCCCAAGCTCATGATCGAAGCCACCAAGCCGAAACAGAAAGTCTTGTCCACCGGCATGTCCGCAGGACTGCTGATTGACCTTGATTCTGGGGAAGTGCTGGAGGCTGCCAATCAAACCTTTGTGTTTCCTCCACGGCATCTCAGCCAGCTTCTGCTGACCGCTCTCTGTGCAGAGCGCATGGTCGAGGGGAAGCTGGCTGCCGACGAGACAGTCTGCATCCGGCCGGTCTCGGAGAAGATCGCCAAGGGCGGATCGATCGCCGGTCTGCCGGCTGGAAGCCAGGCGACCGTAAGCGAGTTGATACGCGCCATGGCCGTCTGGAACGCACGTGACGCGGCCGTCGCGCTTGCCGCCCATTTGTGCAGATCCGCTGCGACCGCTTTGGAGAAACTGCGCGTATTCGCGGGTGCGATCGGAATGGAGCACACCGTGCTCAAAAATGTGTCCGGGCGCGCTCAGTCTGGACAGGAAACCACTCTGGAAGATGTTGCTCGCCTTCTGGGCTACTTCTGGAAGCATCATCCAAATCGCCTGCACTGGTTCTCGGCAAGCGAAACGGCATTAGCAAACAAGGTACTCCGGAATTCTGGCAATCTGCTCGCCGACGGGAGAGCCAATTTCGCATTCAGTTCAGGCGGGACGCCGCGTTGGGGATTTGCCCTACGCCGGATCGGCGATCACACCATTCTTGCCTGTGTAGCTGGCGCCGAGGACGCATTCAATCTGGACTATCGCCTCGATGCACTTCTGGAGATAGCCGAGCGCCGATACCGGGCCGAGATTGATACGAAGGCGGCTTCGCTCGCGGCCCCGCGACAGATCGAAGGCGCGGACAACGCCATTCGTATCAATGTGCTCGGTGACACTTATTTCGGCGAATGGTACAGCGCCCGCCGCCAGCGGCGCGGCGTGGAGGATGCGCTTTCCCGCCATGGCTACGATCATTCGTTCGGGGCTATCAAAGAACTGCTTGCCGAAGGCGATTTCAATATCGCCAATTTCGAGGCCGCGCTGTCCCATCGCGGGGCCGGCGAGCTTGCCCGACGCAAGCCGTTCGTGTTGACCGGAGATCCAGAGCGCTCGGCGGCCGCCTTACAGCGCGCTGGTATCCATGCGGTTGCGTTGGGCAACAATCACGCTGTCGATGCAGGGCAACTGGGACTTGCCGATACCCTGAAAGCCTTCGACGATGCTGGAATTGCCCGGTTTGGCGCAGGAAGAGATGCAGGTGAAGCGGAAGCGCCGCTCATTCTTCACGCCAACGGGAAAGCGTATAAATTCTTCAGCGCCTACTGGTTCCGGCAATATATGGAGCAGGATTGCAGCTTTTACGCCTTGCCTCGCCGCGGCGGCGTCGCCTGCCTTAGTGGAGGGCTCCTTGATGCGATTCAACTGGAGAAGCAGCAACCCGATCCGGCAACGGTGATCGTGCTGGCGCATTGGGGCAGCGACTTCACATGGACCTCCGGAACACAACGCAAACTGGCGCGAAAACTTGTTGAAGCCGGCGCCGATCTGATCATCGGGTCGGGCCCTCACATGCTCGGCGAGTTCGAAAGGGTGGCGGACCGGTGGGCCGTCTACAGCATCGGGAACGGCGTGTTCAATAGTGACGGCGAATATCACAAGCGGGGTGTCCCACCCTATGGCTTCATCACGCGGTTGCTCCTCAATGGGGATGCGCTCGAGATTGGCCTCTATCCGATATTCACAGACAACCTCCAGACATTCTGGCAGCCGAGGCTGGTGGCGCCCCGAGAGTTCCAGCAGGTGCTCACGGCGCTTCGCGAGCGGGGCATATCGATTGCCGAGAAGCGCGGCGGCAATGCGGCTTGGTGCGGAACAGACGAAGCCGGCCGCTCAATTATCGTGCTGCCAACCTCGGCTACGAGATGATCGGAGACCAGCAATGGACACATTCACCAAAGCTCCCGCAGGACGCCGTCAGGTCGTCTTCGATGCCTTGCGATTGTGGGATGTTGCGATGCCGATAGCACAAGAGTGGCACTGCCCGGATCCGAAGCAGTTCTTTGGTGCAGTGCACCGGAAGGTTCTGCTGCATGCCGCCAAGGAGAGCGGTCTGCAGGTCAAAAAGCTGAGCCGAAGCCTTTACGCCATAACCGATGGATTCAGGGCGCATGTCTTTGTTGAACATGCACTGGACACGACCACGCACGTTGCGCGGCTGATCACGGAGTCCAAACAGCTTACCCGGTTGTGCTTGCAGGATGCCGGCGTCAATGCTCCTGAGGGACGCCTGTTTTCACGTACCGATCATCAGAATGCATGGGATTATGCCCGCAAGATCGGTCTGCCTGTCGTAACCAAACCTCGGAAGGGGACCGCCGGTAACGGCGTCACCTCCAACATTTCCTCCCGTGAGCATTTCGACGCTGCTTGGGATGCCGTTCCCCGAACGCAGCAGGTGGTCGTGGAAAAGTTTGTTCCGGGCGTTGACCATAGACTGTTCGTTGTTGGAGATCGCATGGTCTGTGCGGCTATACGGGAGCCGGCGAGCCTAGACGGTAACGGCAAGTCAACGATTGCAGAGCTGATCGAAGCCAAAAACCGGGACCGCAGCGTCAATCCCTATATAGGTGCCAAAAAGATGAAGCTGACCAAGGATATGCAGTATCGCTTGGCGGCATCGGGCATGGACGAAGACAGTGTTCTGGCGGAGGGGCAAAACTACATCCTCCACCCCGTCGCCAACATTGGCGGTGGCGGAGAGAGCGTCGACGTAACCGAGTATGTTCATCCTGAATTTGCACAGATTGCAGTACGCGCCTGCAAAGCGGTGCCGGGTATGCTCCATGGCGGCATCGATCTGATCACCGAGGACATTTCAAGGGCTCCAGACAGCCAGCCTTGGGCAGTGATTGAGACGAATTCGGTTCCCGACATCGCCCTGCATCATTTTCCCTCGAGAGGCGTGCCGCGTAATGCGGCTGGCGCTTTGCTGGATCATTTGTTTGGGCGAGCCTAGCCGGCTCTCGGAGAGATTGAAGACGTGGCAAGAGAGACTGTGCAAAACACGGATGGCCAGGGCATGGGGGATGTAACCATCTCCGTCGTCGGAGATATTCTCATGCGAAAGGGGCAGACAGAAGCCGCTCGCCGTGAGGATGGGATTTCCTTCGACTACGTCTTTGAACAGGTTGCGCCCCATATCCAAAGCACGGATCTCGCAATCGGGAATCTGGAGACCGTCTTCGCGGGCCCCTCGATCGAATACGCCCGCTTCCGTCCCTATACCAGAAGCATGCCTTGGTACAACTGCCCCGATGAGCTGGCCGAGACGTTGCGGCGAACCGGGTTCCACGCGCTGACGACGGCAAACAACCACTGCCTGGATCAGGGCGCTGCGGGCGCGTGTCGCACTTTGGACGTCCTCGATCAGAACGGGATTCATCATACCGGCACAGCGCGGTCGCAGGCCGAGGCCAAGAGAAACCTGATCCTCGAGGCGAATGGCATCCGCATCGGCATTCTCGCCTACAGTTACAGCACCAACCATATGCCAGTCCCCAAGGACGCACCATGGATGGTCAATCTCATCGGGACCGACATGTTGCGGCGAACGAAGGAGATGAAGGCTCATGCCGATCTTGTCTTCGTCTGCCTCCACGCGGGAGTCGAATTCATCGACTGGCCATCTGCCTCCCAACGCTATTGGGTTAACCGTCTCTTCCACCACGGTGCGGACGCCGTCCTGGGCAGCCATCCGCATGTCCTTCAGCCGATGGAGGTGCGGACAGTCAGAGATATGGACGGAGTAAAGAAGCAGCGTTTCGCCATCTATTCCCTCGGAAACTTTACCGCCACGAAAATGCGGGACTTCAAGACGCTCACGGGCATTATATTGAAACTGAGGGCGGCGAGAAGATCGCCGGAGCTCGTGGAGATCGTCGGAGCTGACTACATACCTACTTGGGTTGAGGTGAAGGACCGCTACAGGGTTGTACCCATCCGCGAGCAACTCGTCGCTTCTAAAGGGCAGCACAAGGCGGAACTGAGCCAGGCGTTGAGCCATGTCGAAAGCGTTCTAGCGGCGCCCTCAGCGCGACCGAGAATGCTATGGGAGCCGCATGAGGTCGCGACAATTACAGGAGGGGAATGGATAAGCGAGCCCAACAGTACGCGCTGGAACCCCAAGCGGGTGCGCATATCCGAAGGCGAGAACTGGAAACCAAATAGGGTTTGGAATAGGGACGGAATTGTCTTCCTGCGCGATACAGGTGAACTCGCAAGGATACCGGAGACCCGGGCACCCGGTTGCTTGGTCATTCCCAAGGCGCTTGTAGGTGAGAATTTGCCACCCAGGCCTGCCACTCTTGCCGTCGATGACGTTGATAGCGCGTTCAAGGCAATGGCCTTTCATGCGCGTGCCCGACACCGCGGCAAGCTCGCGCTGATCCTTGGCCGACGCGCGCAGTTCCTTCCCGAATTGATTGAGAGCTTGTCTCAGCGCGGTTCCGTTGCAACCAACGTCTTGAAACGTCGGTCACTACCAATCGTTACCCAATTCCTCGCTTCCCTGCCTGCTGACACACAGTTTGCTGTTTTCGAACTGATGGTTGGCCGATCAGAAATCAAGGACGCACTTCGACTGTTTCAGCCTGATGTCCTCGCTTTTGCCGATCCCAAGGGCTCCAGCCTGCTTCTTGGCCGGCGTCCTTATGATCTGGCCGACATCCTGAAGGCGGAGTGCACCGTAATTCTAAGAGAAGACCCGCAGCAGGGCCTGATGCAGCACGCGTTGGGGTGCCGGTTCGTGGTGACGAATGACGCGTTGGAGAATGCGATCCAGCGTGAGCTGAACTGATGGGGTGATGAAGAGAACAAGGCTGGGCAACAGCGAGACAAGTCTGAGTGCGGACCGTCAAAACAGCGTGTCCGCATAGCAAAAAGAGCGAGGGGACTATGAATATGAGCCAAACGAGGGTGCCAACACAGTTTGACATAGACTTTACGATGGCCTTCCAACCTATCGTCGATACTCGGGTTGGTGGGTCGGTCTTTGCCTACGAAGCTTTAGTCAGAGGACCGGCGGGAGAGTCGGCTGACAAGGTATTCGCTTGGGTTCCGCCAGACTCCGCGATAGCTTTCGATGCGGCATGCCGATCCCGTGCAATTAGCATGGCTGTGAGTAGCGGCATATCGTGCCGCCTGACCCTCAATGTGTCGGCTGCAGCTATCTGCGACCGCCGATACGGTCTGCATGCCACGTTGCGATCGGCGAGACAGTTGGGTTTCCCGCTCAAGAGCCTGATCTTTGAGATGACAGAACATGATCCAGTCTCGGATCTCGACAAACTCAAACGATGGATCAGCGCCGCTCGCAACCGTGACGTCAAAGTCGCCATCGACGATTTTGGAGCTGGCTATGCCGGCCTGAGCAACCTGCTCCATCTCCGGCCGGAAATCATAAAGCTCGATGCCGCCCTGGTGCGCGACATCGACACTGATCGAAGCCGCCAGGCTTTGGTGAAGGGTGCCGTCGACGCCTGTCGAGCATTTGATTGCATAGTTATCGCGGAGGGCGTGGAAACCGAAGCGGAGTGTTCCACCCTATCATTGCTGGGCGTCTCCCTCATGCAAGGACACTTGTTTTCCAGGCCGGCTCTAGCCAGTTTTCCGATAATCACCTGGCCAATAAGCACCGCTGCACAAGGCGCGAGCAAGCCTCTCGCCGAAAGAATATCCATATCTGAAAGAAAGTACCAATGACGACTGCCATCAGAATTAATCCCCCCGACGACGAACCGATCGGAAGCCCGCAGTACCAACGGGATTGCGTCTTCGCACTCGAGCCATCCGTGACCAGATTGATCCAATTGGCTATCGACACGGGTTGGGATGAGCAGCAAGTGGTCATCGCCTTGCTGTGCATCGCGGCCCCTCACATCAATGATCGCACTTTAGTCGAAACGGAGCTGAATTATCAATGAGACGTCGGCCGCCATACGACTGGACAGGCGAAAGCGTGCGCCGTCAGCAGAAGGTGCTTCGGATCGCGAAGCTGGGGGCGGTGGCGATCAGTATCGGGATCTTGGGCATAGTTGGGTTTATGGCCATTCGCTAGCGAGCGGCATGGACAGGCATGTGGTTAATCGGATCCGCAAATACCTCTCGATGCTTGCGACGGCCTCGTGCAAGCAAGCCGAGCCAATTCGGTCAAGCCGTAGCAGTCTGCCGGCTGACGGTCCTTCCTGCAGCAGCCGCTGAGAATGATCCGGGGCCGTTGGGGGGAACGAAAATCCATGAAGTCGTGGCGAAAAAAGAAACCCGAAGCGAAGCAAGCGGCGGCGCGTAGACCGAACGGGCTCCCGCTGTGGGCGCGCGCCGTCAGATGGCCTGGCAATGGTTTACCTTTCGACCTGCGCCCACTACGCTACGTGCTGGCGGCAGCGGAGCAAATGAGCTTTTCGGCTGCTGCCCAGGCACTGGAGACCAAGGTGTCGACCGTAAGTCGCCGCGTTCGCAAATTCGAAGACGAGATTGGCGTTTCTCTTTTCGAGCGCACATCGGCCGGGGTTCGTCTGACCGGGGCGGGCGAGCGGTTTCTCAACGAGGCCGTCCCTGCCATCCAGGCGATCGAGGTGGCCCTGCATCATGCAGATGTGGCCGGACGTGTTGAAGAGGGTTCGATCAGGATCGGTATCATCACCACACTCGCCGGCGGCTTTCTGCGGGAGTTGATTGCCTCTTTCGAACAACAGCACCAGGGGATTACCCTGGACATTCGCACGGGTGGCCGCCGGGACCATTTGCGCGCGGTCCGATCGCGCGAGATCGATATCGCCTTCTTTACCGGCAACGCACCACAAGGTGATTGCGATGTGGAGGAGCTCTGGCAAGAACGCGTGCATGTGGCGATGGCGAGAGACCATCCGTTGGCCGATCGTGTCGGTGTCGACTGGTCCGATTTGAAGGACGAAAAATTCATCGTGTCCACTCATGAGCCCGGACCGGAAGTTCATGACTATATCATCCGACGGATCGCCGACTACAGCACCTATCCCGACATGTGCTTCCGGCCCAAGGATCAGGAGACGCTGATGCATCGAGTCGCCCTGGGCAAGGGTATCACGGTCGTTTCGGAGGGCTGGACAAGCATGTCGTTTCCAGACCTGGCTCTGAGGCCGCTGACAGAGCCGGAAGACATCGTTCCCTTCAGCGCGGTCTGGTCGCCGCTCAACGACAATCCGGCACTGCGCTGGTTCATCAGCTTTGCGCGGAATCTGTCCGCCAGC
>JBEBWH010000059.1:0-12653 GCA_040392305.1 Bradyrhizobium sp.
TCGGCGTCGCACGGGTCGAGCGTGGAATTGAAGTGGATGGTGGCGCCTGCGGCTTCCAGCCGGGCGTGCAGCGCCGGCAGCACGCGGCGCGGCTCGACATGGCCTTCGCCGGCGAAGAACAGCCCCTCGCGGAAGCGGCCGTCGAGCGCCGGCTCAAGCTCGGCGATCCGGGCGGCGTCGATGCGCTCGTGCTCGCCGGTCAGCCGCCTGATGCGGTCGAAGTCAGCGCGGTCGCGCGGATGCGCCACCACCAGCGAGCCGTGGAACGGCGTTTCCGGCATTTCCGCATGCCACAGTTGCAGCGAACGCGCGCCGAGGCGGGTGATGACCGGCTCGGAATCCTCGCCTTCGCACCATGGCGCCAGCATGCCGCCCGCGTGATAGCCGGTGGATTGCGACAGCGTCGCGTCGCCGCGCTCGTGCAGCGTTACCGCATGCCCGGCCCTGGCGAACAACAGCGCGTGCCAGGCCCCGGCGACGCCCGCGCCGATCACCGTGACCGGAACGGGAGGCGTGCCGTTGGCCGCGTCGGATTCTGCGCGTGAATAATGTGAAGAGCGTACCGTCGTCATCCCTGTCCCTTCGCCGGCATAACCCGGATCAGGTTCAAAGGGTCACCGCGGTTTCGCATCGATGACGATGGCGAAGGTGCGGAATCTCAGCTCCTCCCGGAGCCCCCCTCGGAACGTCGGCCCATGCCGGCCGACAGCCTGCAATGTAAGCTCGTGCCGACTTAAGTCAATGTCGCTTGAGGCGATGTCACTCGGGCAGCAGCGACAGCGGCGCGGCGCTCCCGCGTGTTCCCGCCCGCGCCATGGCGCGTCGCGCGCGCGTCCCGTTCAGCAGGCCCTGCCGCTTGGCGGCGTAGTAATAGCCGGCGGCGTAGTAGCGCACCGCGAGGTCGTGATTGCCATGCGCGGTGCGATAGGCGCCCGCGAGATAGCGCGTCGCGTATTTCACGTTGGTCTCGGGATCGTAGAGGCCCTGCGCGGTGCCGGTGTAGCCGACGCCGCGCGCGGTCGGCAGCTTGATCTGCATCATGCCGAGCGCGCCGCCCTTGCCGGTGAGGTGCGGCTGGTACTTGCTTTCGCGCATGATGACGCGATGCACCAGCGCTTCCGGCAGGTTGTTCTCCGCGGCATGGCGCGCGACCATCTCGCGATAGTGCTCGCGGCCGATCTTGTGTTGCTGGGCCTGCGCAAGCGTGGGCAGGAGCGCGGCGGCGGCAGCGATCGCGGCAAATCTCATGAAGGGCGGCCCCGGACAATCAAAGACCGCAACCGTTTGCGGCGCAAATCGCGCCATTTTGTGGCGGCGCGGGTTCCATTAGGCGCTAGCGCACCAGCGGGCAGCCGCCCTTGTCGAGCGGACGGTAGGCTTCGTCGCCGGGGACCGTCGCGACCAGCCGGTAGAGGTCCCATTCGCTCTTGGAATCGTCCGGCGTCGTGAGTTCGAACAGATACATGTCGTGCACCATGCGGCCGTCCTCGCGCACCTTGCCGTTATGCGCGAAGAAGTCGCTCACCGGGCTTGCCTTCATTTGCGTCACCACTTTGGCGGCGTCGTCGGTTCCGGTGTGGTCGATCGCCTTGAGGTAGTGCAGCGTGGCGGAATAGAGCCCGGCCTGAATCGCCGTCGGCATGCGGCCCATTCTGTCGAAGAAGGCCTTGGCGAAGGCGCGGCTGCCGTCGTTCATGTCCCAGTAGAAGCCGTCGGCGACGAGCAGGCCCTGACCGTCCTTCAGCCCGATCGCATGCGCGTCGGTGATCTGCATCAGCAGAGCGAGCAGCTTCTGGCCGCCGCGGGCGAGGCTGATGTCCGCCGCCTGCCGCACGGCGTTCGAGGTGTCGCCGCCGGCATTGGCGAGCGCCACCACCCTGGCGCCGGAGGCTTGCGCCTGCCGCAGCAGGGGGGCGAAGTCGGACGTTCCGGGGGCATGGCGCACGGCGCCGACCACGCTGCCGCCATCGGCCTTCACCACTTCGGCGGTGTCGCGCTCCAGCGCCGTGCCGAAGGCGTCGTCGGCGGCGATGAAGAACCACGAGTCGCCGCCGGCGCGCAGCGTGGCGCGGCCGGCGACATTGGCGAGGGCGTAGGTGTCGTAGGTCCACTGGATGCTGGTCGGCGCGCAGGCCTTGCCGGTGAGGTCGGAGGAGCCGCCGCCGGAGATGATCAGCAGCCGGTTCTTCTCGCGCGCGAGATTCTGCACCGCGAGCGCGACGGCGGAATTGGGCACGTCGAGGACGACGTCGACCTGCTCGTTGTCGTACCAGTTGCGGGCGATGCCGACGCCGGTCTCGGGCTTGTTCTGGTGGTCGGCGCCGACGACCTTGATCGGCTTGCCCTTCACCGTGCCGCCATAGTCGGCCACCGCCATCTCCACGGCGGTGAGCGAGCCCTTGCCGGTGGCCTCGGAAAACCCGCTCGCCATGTCGGTGAGCACGCCGAGCTTGACCACGTCGTCGCTGATCTGCGCGCGCGCCGCGCCAGGCGGCAGCACCGCCGCGGCGAGCCCCGCCAGACAGGCCGTGACGATAACCTTCATCGATCGTCTCTCCCGCAGCCGCGCATCCGACGGACGGCCGCGCGGCAATGCCGCTGGTGTGAGGATGTCGTGCGGGGCCATGTTATCCCGCCTTCGCGAAGGGCTGGCAAGGATGGCGGCTCGCGCTGCAGCAAACCGCGACCTCGGATCGTCGATCGGCCGTCACAGGTTCGGCAGCTTGCTGACGGTGGCGCTCGCGGTGCCGTTGGCCTCGGCGATGATGCGCAGCGTTTTGGCGTCGAAGGCGATGCCCGCAAGCCGCAGTCCGGTGACCTGTGCGTTGACCTGCACGCCGTCGGCGACATTGCGGAAATCGGCGACCGTTTCGCCGATCTTCTTGAGCGCGTCGGCGGCGAACGGCTTGAGATCGATCGCCGCCTTGTCGGCCAGCGCCTGCTGCAGATAGGGCATCGCGGCGCGCGCGGCGGCGCCGAGCAGGCCGAAGGCGGCCTCCGATTCCACCGCGAGCTCGATGTCGGCCAGGCGCAGGATCTGGTTCTTCTCATCCAGCACCGGCTTGCCCCAGACATGCACGGTGGCGCCCGCGCCGAGGCCGAAGATGCTCTTCTTCTCCGCGGCGTCCACCAGCAGCGAAATCAGCAGCCGCTGGCCCGAAGGCGTGACCTTGGCGCTCTTCACCGTGACGGCGACCGCGGCCGAGCCGTCCTCCGGGAAAGTCTTGTTCTTGAGCTGCGCGTCGATCAGCTTGTTGACTTCGGTGAAGGGCAGATCGATCGGCAGGCCGATGGCGACGCGCCCGGCATCCTTGGCGGCGACCAGTTCGAGCGTCGCCGGGAACGGGCAGTCGGGCTTGGTTTCGACGGAGGAGATGTGCGTTTCGGCCTCGACGCCGAGCGTCAGCGTCAGCGCCTTGGCGTCGATCGCCGGCTGCATCGCGATCGCCTTCACCGGCTTGAGCGTGAGCCACAGCGGCGGCAGGCCGGGGCCTGCGCCCTGCAATGCGATCGAGCGGCACATCTTGCCCCACTCGCGCCGCGCGGTCTGCTCGATCATCGGGTCGTTGCGCAACCGCTCCTCGAGCCGCGCAAGCTGCTCGTTGACGGTGCGGTCGATCACCGGCTTGACCTGGTTCGGCACGTTGATGCGCACGCCGCTGACCGACAGCGCGGTGTCGCCGAGATTGACGCTGGCGGCGAGGTTCGGCGCGATGCGCCAGTTGGCGGCGAGCTGCGGCCGCGCCGTCATGGTGACGTCGCCGCGGATATCGGCATTGGCGTTGACGTTCTTGATGTTGACGCCGCCGATGCGCTTGGCGGCGTCGGAGCCGAGCAACTGCCCGAGCACGTCGCCGATGGCCTCCTGGGTCGAGGCCGACAGCTCACCCTTCACTTGTAGTGCGCCGGTCAGCGGCGCGGCCAGCGTCAGCACGTTCTGATTGCCGCTGGCGTTGATCGGGCCGCGCACCGCGCGCCAGTCGATATCGGCATTGGTGAGGAGCTGCGGCGCCGGGTTCTGGCCCTTGCCGGCGAAATCGCGCGGCGCGGCCTTGTCCAGCGTATCGCGGATGGCGGTGAGCGGGATCGCGACCGGCACCAGCAGCCGCGACACGCGCGCGGCTGGCGGCAGCGGGGGCGGCGGCTCCACGGCGACCGAAACGGCGGCTCCGCGCGGCCACAGCCACTCCATGGCCATGAGGCTTGCGAAAAACGCGGCGGCGAGAACGACGATGGCGATCAGGATGGTCTTCAGGCGCATGACGGCTCCGGTTGATTCGGGCAAATCATAGCGCCGGAACCCGCCATGAACAGGGCAGGCGGCACCGTCCGGCACGCCCCGCGGCGCTGCAGTCCGCCGCAGCCCTCGTCAGAAGCCGATTCCGTTGAACGCGCCGCAGACGATGGCGCCGACGAAGGCCAGCGCCAGATAGGCCGTGACCCGGCTCAATGTGCCGACGAGGTTCATCACAGCGTCCCTCTGTTTGACGTCGTCGATCGCGTTAACGACGAAGGTAGCAAAGCGTTCCGCCGTCAAAAAGTCAGAGGTGCTGTCGTACCGGGAGCCTTCGCATGGTTAAGCGTGCGTAAAATCAATCCGTTGAAGAGTCTTTAAATAAATTCGCCGACGCTGTGCCCATGACGCGCAGAGTTTGTTTGTATCTCGTCGGCTCGCTCGTCCTTTTGTCGCTGGCCGGATGCGGGCGCGGGTTCTTCCAGACCGCGCAGCGCGAGGCATGGCGACACGAGGCTGAGGTGGCGTGCCTGAAATCCGGCCAGCTCAAGGAAGGCACCGAGCTGGTGCGGATCAAGCCGATTTCCGGCCCCGGCGTGTGCGGGGCGGATTTCCCGCTGAAAGTCGCAGCACTTGGCGGCAACAACAGTTCGGCGCTGGGCTTCGCCAGCGATCTGCGGCCGCCCGGCGACATCCCGCGCGGCAGCCAGCCGCGCTGGCCGGTGCGGCCGGAGCCGAGTTCCTATCCGGCGCCCGCGGCCTATCCGGCTGCGCCCGCACCGCGCCCGGCTGTCGTGTCGTCCTATCCCGCCTATCCGGCGGCGGCTGAGCGCGCCCCGGCGGCCGCGCCCGGCGGCCCGATGTCGCTCAATGCGCCCGGCGTCGTGCAGGAGGACAATGTGGTCGAAGCGCCGGCCGCCGTCGCTCCCCCGCTGCGGCAGGCGATGCCGGCCCCCGCGCGTTATGATGCGCCGCGCTCATATGAGCCGCCGCCCCGGCTCGGGCCGGCGCGCGGCAGTCCGGTCGCCGCGATCGGGCCGGTGGAGGTCAAGCCCAACCCGACGCTGGCCTGTCCGATCGTGTCGATGCTCGATCGCTGGATCACCGATTCGATCCAGCCCGCGGCGCTGCGCTGGTTCGGTTCGCCGGTCGCCGAGATCCGGCAGATCTCGGCCTATTCGTGCCGCGGCATGAACGGCAATCCCAATGCGCGCATCTCCGAGCACGCCTTCGGCAACGCGCTCGACATTTCAGCGTTCGTGCTGGCCGATGGCCGCCGCATCTCGGTGCAGAACGGCTGGAAGGGCATGCCGGAGGAGCAGGGCTTCCTGCGCGACGTGCAGGCCGCCGCCTGCCAGTACTTCACCACCGTGCTGGCGCCGGGCTCGAACGTCTATCACTACAACCACATCCATGTGGACCTGATGCGGCGCTCGTCGGGGCGTGCGATCTGCCGTCCCGGCGCGGTGTCGGGCGAGGAGGTTGCCGCGCGCGCGGCGGGGCGCAATCCGTTCGCCAACCTCAATCGCGGCGGCGTCACCGGCTCGATCGGCAAGAACAAGCGTTCGGCCTATGCCCATGAGGACGAGAGCGAGATCGACACGCAATAGCGGCGCATGCCGTCAGTCGTGCATGCCGCCAACGCAACGCCGCGCGTTGCGTTGACGCAAAGGGCGCTCCGAAAATTTGCCGCAATTGACGGGCACTGATGCCGCTGGTGATTCCGATGTGGAATCGCATCTATTGACCCCCAGCCGGAGAAGGGTTGCATGACAAGCACGTTTGCAATGATCGCGCCCTCGCGGCTCGCCGGGTTCGTCCACGCCATCCTGGACCGCAAGCGACGCTAGCTCTCCAGCGCACGCGCACGCGACGGCCCCTCCAGTCCGCAGCACGCCTGTCCCGCCGCACGGCGGCGCAGCGCGTCGGTGTAGCGAAATTTTCCCCTGATACCTGACGGTGCCCGCGGCCGCCCACGGCCCGCCCCGTCGCCAATCCGGAGCCGGCCGGCGCGCAGCGCTGCCGGACACGCATCATGACCTTTTCCCGCAAGCCGCCGCGCGCGGCGATCACCACCGTTCTGCCCTTCGTCTTCCAGCACTGGCGCGCCCAGCCCTGGCGCGTCGCCGTGGTCTGCGTGGCGCTGTCGGCCGCAACGCTCGCCGACGTGTTCATGCCGTTCTTCGCCGGGCGTCTGGTCGATGCCATCGCCGCGGGAACCGCCGATCCGGCGCAGGCGTGGCGTTCGGCGCTGATGGCGTTCGCCGCCATCGTCGCGCTCGGCTTTGCCGCCGTGATGCTGCGCCATGTCGGCTTCCACGCCATCGTGGCGCTGACCTTGCGCATCATGTCGGACGTCGCGCGTGATGCGTTCCGGCGCGTGCAGCGCTTCGCCTCCGACTGGCACGCCAGCACCTTCGCCGGCGCGACCGTGCGCAAGGTGACGCGCGGCATGAACGCGCTCGACCTGCTCAACGACACCATCCTCGGCGCGTTGCTGCCCTCGCTCGTGGTGCTGCTCGGCTCGATGGTACTGCTCGGCGCGCAGTGGCCGGTGCTCGGCGTGGTGCTCGCGCTCGGCACCATCGCCTATGTCGCGCTGACGCTGATCATCTCGACGCGCTACATCGCCCCCGCCGCGAGCCGGTCGAACGCCGCCGACACGCGGCTCGGCGGACTGCTCGCCGACGCCATCAGTTGCAACGCCGTGGTGAAGGCGTTCGGCGCCGAGGACCGCGAGGACGCGCGGCTGGGCGGCGTGCTGCGGCACTGGGCGCGGCGCACCGGGCGGACCTGGCGGCGCTACACCAACACCGGCACCGCGCAACTGCTGCTGCTGCTCGTGGTGCGCGTCGCGGTGATCGGCGGCGCGCTGCTGCTGTGGCAGGCCGGGCAGGCTTCGGCTGGCGACGTCGCCTATGTGATGACCAGCTACTTCGTCATCCACGGCTATCTCGGCGACATCGGCATGCACATCAACAACCTGCAGCGCTCGGTCAACGACATGGAGGAACTGGTCGATCTGCATGCGCAGCCGATCGGCATCGCCGACGCCCCCGACGCCGGACCGATCGCCGTGCAGGGCGGCGGCATCCGTTTCGACGACGTGACCTTCCACTACGGCCGTCACAGCGCGCCGCTCTATGACCGGCTGTCGGTGACGATCCGTCCCGGCGAGCGCGTCGGACTGGTGGGGCGCTCGGGTTCGGGCAAGACCACGTTCGTCAAGCTGATCCAGCGCCTGTACGACGTGAACGGCGGTCGCGTCCTGATCGACGGGCAGGACGTGCGCTACGCCACGCAGCAGTCGCTGCGCGCGCAGGTCGCGATCGTGCAGCAGGAGCCGGTGCTGTTCCACCGCTCGCTTGCGGAGAACATCGCCTATGCCCGCCCGGATGCGTCGCAGAGGGAGATCGAGGCGGCCGCCCGGCTCGCCAATGCGCACGATTTCATCGCGCGGCTGCCGGACGGCTACGCCACGCTGGTCGGCGAACGCGGCGTCAAGCTGTCGGGCGGTGAGAGGCAGCGCGTGGCGCTGGCGCGGGCGTTCCTCGCGGATGCGCCGATTCTGATTCTCGACGAGGCGACATCGAGCCTCGATTCGGAATCGGAGACGCTGATCCAGCAGGCGATGGAGCGGCTGATGCAGGGCCGCACCGCGCTCGTCATCGCCCACCGGCTCTCCACGGTGCGCACGCTCGACCGCATCCTGGTGTTCGACGCCGGGCGCATCGTCGAGGAAGGCACGCACGCCTCGCTGCTGCGGCGAAAGGACGGCATCTATCGCCGCCTGTTCGAGCGGCAGACGCAAGGCGCGGGACGGCTCGATGCCGCCGAATAGGGCATCGCCGGAACGGGCGAGGGGGCCGGTGCTGTCGCGCCGGCCCCCTCATCGTTCGCCGCAAGCGGCGAAAGCATCAGCCGGCCTGTAAGCCGGGTTCTGTAGGGCGGTGACCTGCTTGCGCAAGCCGCCGCGTGACGGCCATTCATCTGGGACGCCGCTTGCGCGGCGCCTCAAGCAACCTACCCGAACGGTCAGGCCCAACCAGCCCTCACGGTGTTATCGCCGGAAGCGAACTGACCGCGTCGCCGTTCCTATTCGGTTTTGCTCCCGGTGGGGTTTGCCATGCCGCCGCCGTTGCCGGCTGCGCGGTGCGCTCTTACCGCACCTTTTCACCCTTACCTCGCAGAGGCCCTTGCGGAACAAAGCGGGGCGGTTCGGTCTCTGTGGCACTGTCCCTGGGGTCGCCCCCGCCGGACGTTATCCGGCACCGTTGGTCGATGGAGCCCGGACTTTCCTCCCCCGCGGCCTTTCGGCGGTTGCGGGAGCGGCCGTCCGGCCGACTGATGCGCTTGTGAATGGGGGCTTCGCCCGCGCGCGTCAAGGGCCGGCTCAGCCGGACGATGCGGGCGGTTGCGACGGGCGGCTCGCCAGCAGCGCTTGAAGCGTCGCGCGGGTCGAGGGGTCGGCGATGCCGTCGACCCGCTCGGGGCGGAAATGGCGCTGGAACGCGGTGACGACCTGCATGGTGTCGTCGTCGTAGGTGCCGCTGAGCGGAACGCCATAGCCGTAGGCGGCAAGCCGGCGTTGCAGCGCCAGCACCGCCTCGCCGCTGGAGCCGGCGACGAAATTCTCGCCGGGCGTGATCGGGGCCGGCGGCTCCCAGTGGCCGACGCCGGAATTGGCCAGCGCCTGCCACGGGAATTTCTCGCCGGGGTCCATCTTGCGTTTCGGCGCGACGTCGGAATGCGCCAGCACCCGTTCCGGCGGGATGTCGCGGCGGATGATGATGCCGCGGCACAGCGCGATCACCGCCGCGATCTGGCGCAGCGGGAAATCGGGATAGCCCCAGTCGTGGCCGCGATTGATGATCTCGATGCCGATCGAGCAGGAATTGATGTCGGTTTCGCCGGCCCAGGACGATTCGCCGGCGTGCCAGGCGCGCATCGCTTCCGGCACGCATTGCAGCACGCCGCCGTCCTCCATGACGACGTAATGCGCCGAGACCTCGCTGCCTTCCTTGCACAGCCGCATGATCGCGCCTTCGGCGTCGGGCATGCCGGTATAGTGCAACACGATCATGTCGGGCCTGCGCCCGCCGCGCCGCTCGCCGAAATTGGCCGAGGGCGTGACGTCGGACACGACCGAGGAGTCCGGAAAAAATTTCGGCAGATCCGCGTACCAGGACGCCGGTATGACGCGGCGGCGGGGTAACGCGGTAGTCCTCGGCGGCTCAGACGGCCCTTTCAACATCAACGGCCCTAAGCTCTGCGGAGACGGCGATGGCCGCCTCCCGCGGGATTCCCGTGGCGACATATATCCCGTGACGGCCGCGCGGCGCGATAATCGCGCCCGACCGGTCGCAGCCGGATCGTTGCAAATGTCACGTGAACGTTACTATTCCGGCATTCCCGCCGCGGGCGCAACGCGGTGCTGTGGATGGCGGGTCGAATTCCATCAAGGTGCGGCGAAACTGCATCGCGCGACACTGCGCCGTGAACGCTTTCTTAACGCTAACCGCCGTTAATCAAAGGTGAAGAAGCCGGTTCGTCGCGGCTTGCGGTTCCCGATGGTTGTCGAATTCCTGCCATGGCAGCGCTCCCTATTCCATGCGGTTGCACCTCGCGGACGGGACGGGCGAAGGCCGTGCGGCCGGTTCGGCGGCGGCAACGGTCCCGCCGTTTCGCGACGTGTCGGCAGGCCGGAGGTGTCATGGTAGCGGGCGACGTCCGCCATATTCCCGTGCTGGGCCGTGAGGCCGTGGCCGCGCTCGCGCCGCGCGCGGGCGGGGTCTATGTCGATGCGACTTTCGGCGCCGGCGGCTACACCCGGCTGATTCTCGCCGAAACCGGGACGCAGGTGATCGGCATCGACCGCGACCGCACCGCGATCGCGGGCGGTTTCGCGCTGGTCGATCAGGCCGGCGGCCGGCTGACGCTGGTGCAGGACCGCTTCTCCCATCTCGCCGACGTCATCCACGGGCAGGGCCTGGAGCAGGTCGACGGCATCGTGATGGATGTCGGCGTCTCCTCGATGCAGCTCGATCAGGCCGCGCGCGGCTTTTCCTTCCGGCTCGATGGTCCGCTGGACATGCGCATGGGCGAGGGCGGGCCGAGCGCCGCCGACGTGGTCGCCGCCGCGTCCGAGCACGATCTCGCCAGCGTCATCTATGTTTTCGGCGAGGAGCGGCGCTCGCGCGCCATCGCCCGCGCCATTGTCGCGGCGCGCCGGGACGCGCCGATCACCACGACGCGGCAGCTCGCCGACATCGTGGCGCGCGTGGTGCGCGCCAAGCCGCACGAAATTCACCCGGCGACGCGGACGTTCCAGGCGCTGCGCATTCTCGTCAACGAGGAGCTCGACGAGTTGCAAGAGGCGCTGGCCGCCGCCGAACGGATGCTCCGGCCGGGCGGGCGGCTTGCGGTGGTGTCGTTTCATTCGCTGGAAGACCGCATCGTGAAGACGTTTCTCGCCGCGCGGTCGGGCGGCAGCGCCGGCTCGCGGCATCTGCCCGAAGTGGCGCGGCCTGCGCCGTCATTCGCTCTACTCGGCCGGCGTCCCGTGGTCGCAGGCGAGGCGGAGGTCGCCGCCAATCCGCGCGCGCGCTCCGCCAAGCTGCGGGCGGCTGAGCGCACCGACGCGCCGCCGCTCGACGAGCACGAAACGGCGCGGGCGTGGCCGGCGCTGGCCGATGTCATGACGGGAGGGCGCTAGGTATGCGCCTGTTGCATCTGCTCGTCATCTGCGCCCTGGTGTTCGCGGCGGCCTATGTCTATCGCGTCAAGATGGAATCGACCGTGCGGACCGAACAGGTGATGAAGCTGCGCTCCGACATCCGCGAGAGCCGCAACGCCATCGCCGCGCTGCGCGCCGAATGGGCGCAGCTCGAAGCGCCGGGCCGGCTGCAGGGGCTGGCCGAGCGGCACATGACGCTGAAGCCGCTGGAGGCGACGCAGTACGATCACATCCGCAATCTGCCGGAGCGGCCGCCGAGCTTCGTCAAGCCGGGCGAGCCCGACCCGATCGGGGCGATCATCGATCTGATCGACCGCGATGCGGTGACGGGTTCGGTGCCGAAGACGGGGGCGCGCCGATGAGCGATTCGCCCCACGATATCGCGATGGCGGCGGAGCCGTGGCGTCAGCGCGTCGTCCGCACGCTGCTCTATGGCCGCGATCCCAACCGCAGCGAGAAGGCGCGCGTGCGCGTCGGCATCGCCATCATCGCTTTCGCGCTGGTCTATTCGGTGATCGCCGTGCGGCTGGTGATGTTCGCCGTCAGCGACGACGGCTCGGGTGGCCGCCGCGCCACCCGCGACGCCATCGCCACGGCGCGGCCGGATATCGTCGATCGCAACGGCGCGATCCTCGCCACCGACGTGAAAGCGCCGTCGCTGTTCGGCGAGCCGCGGCGGATCATCGACGTGGACGAGGCGGTCGAACTGCTCACCGCGGCGATGCCCGACCTCGACGAGAAGGAAACGCGCGAACGGCTGTCGTCGAAGCGCGGCTTCGCCTGGCTCAAGCGCGACATCACCCACCAGCAGCAGCACGATATCCGCCGCATGGGCATTCCCGGCATCGGCTTCCTGCGCGAGAACAAGCGGGTCTATCCGAGCGGGGCCGAGGTCGCGCACATGATCGGGCTCGTCAATATCGATAATTCCGGCATCGCGGGCATCGAGAAATGGCTCGACAATAACGGCCTCGCCGATCTGCACCGCGCCGGCTTCGCCACCGACCGGCTGCAGAAGCCGGTCGAGCTGGCGATCGATCTGCGCGTCACCCACGCGCTGCGCGACGAACTCCTCAAGGCGAAAGAGAAGTTCAGCGCCAAGGCGGCCTCCGGCCTCGTCAGCGATGTCCGCACCGGAGAGATCGTCGCGATGGTGTCGCTGCCGGACTTCGACCCTAACAACCCCAAGGAAGCGCACGACCCCGACCGCATCAACCGCCTCACCACCGGCGTCTACGAGATGGGCTCGACCTTCAAGGCGTTCACGCTGGCGATGGCGCTGGATTCCGGCAAGGCGACGCTCAACTCGCTGTGGGACGCGCGCGGGGCGCTGCGCTATGGCCGCTTCAAGATCAACGACGACCATCCGATGGGCCGCGCGCTGACGACGCGCGAGGTGTTCACCTATTCCTCGAATATCGGCGCGGCGCGCATGGCGCTGGCGATGGGCGTGGATGCGCACAAGGCGTTTCTGCGCAAGATGGGACAGCTCGAACGGCTGCGCACCGAACTGCCGGAAAGCACCGCGCCGCTGGTGCCGCGCCGCTGGGGCGAACTCAACACCGTGACGATCTCGTTCGGCCACGGCCTGTCGGTTGCTCCGCTGCAGGCGGTGATGGGCATCAATGCGCTGGTCAATGGCGGCATTCTTATTCCGCCGACCTTCCTGCGCCGCACCGAGGA
>JBEBWH010000060.1:0-12434 GCA_040392305.1 Bradyrhizobium sp.
GATATAGCGATAGGCGGTGTCGATCGACTGCATGCCGGAGCCGCAATTGATCTGCACGGTGAAGGCGACCATCGCTTCGCCCATGCCGAGCCGCAACGCCGCCACCCGCGCGGGGTTCATCTCGTCGGCGATGACATTCACGCAGCCGAGGATGACCTGATCGAACGCATCCGGCGCGAAAGGCTGGCGCGCCAGCAGCGGCCGGCCGCATTGCACGGCCAGATCGACCGGCGTGAACGGTCCCGGCCCGCTGCGCGCCTTGAGAAACGGCGTGCGGGCGCCATCGACGATATAGACCGGTCGCGCCATTTATCCCACCGCCCGCGCCGCATGCGGCTCAGCCTGCTGCCGATGCTGATGCGCGATCGGCGACAGCTCCTCGGGGGAAAAATCATCGACCGCGATCACCTTCGCCACCGCCTCGCTCACCTGCCGCATCTGCTCGCCCTCGCTTTGCGAGATCACACCCGATTCCACCGCCTTGCGCCAGTCGCGAATCTTGGCCGCGCGCATACGTTTTGCAATCTCCTCGCTGCGCGTCACCAGCAGAAAGGCATGCTCCAGCCGTGCCAGGCCGCCATCGTCGTCCACCTGCGACAGGTCGGGCGTCAACCGGTCACGCGCCGCCGACGGCGTGAGGATCATCTGCGCGCAACGATGCACGACGCGATCGCTCGGCCCGACCCCGCTCGGCCCCAGCGGCTGAACGATGATCTTCAGCAGCACCGCGACGAAGCGGTTGGGCAGATTGGCGAGGATTTCGGCGAAGCGGTTTTCGATGGTACGCAGGCCATTCGCCATGCACCATGCGAGCACCGCATAGTCCTCCTCCTGCCGGCCCTCGTCGTTCCAGCGCTTGAGCGCAGCCGACAGCAGATACAATTCCGACAGGATGTCGCCGAAACGGGCCGACAGCATTTCCTTCCGCTTCAGCGCGCCGCCAAGCGTGAGCAGCGCCATGTCGGCGCAGAGCGCGAACGCCGCCGCATGGCGCGACAATTGCCGGTAGAACGGCCGCGCCTTGCCCGCATCCGGCGCCGGCGCGAACAGTCCGAAGCTCCAGCTTCGTCCCCAGGCGCGGAAGGTGTTGGCGACGGCATGGCCGACATGCCCCCAAAACGAGCGGTCGAAATCGGTCAGCGCCTTGTCGCGGTCGGGCTCGGCCAGCGCCGCCATCTCGGCGAGAAGATAGGGATGCGCGCGGATCGCGCCCTGCCCGAACACGATCAGGTTGCGGGTGAGGATATTGGCGCCCTCAACGGTGATGCCGACCGGCACCGCGCGATAGAGATTGCCGATATAATTCTGCGGACCGTCGATCACCGCCTTGCCGGCATGAATATCCATCGCGTCGTCAATGACGGTGCGCATCCGGTCGGTCGCATGCAGCTTCATGATGCCCGAGATAACCGCCGGATGATGGCCGTCGTTGAGCGCCGCGCAGGTCAGCCGCCGCGCCGCATCGAGCAGATAGGCCGTGCCGGCGATGCGCGCCAACGGCTCCTCGATGCCCTCGAATTTGCCGATCGGAATGTTGAACTGCTCGCGAACCCGCGCATAGGCGCCGGTGCTGCGCGCGGCATAGGCCGCGCCCGCGGCGGACAACGACGGCAGCGAGATGCCGCGTCCGGCGGCCAGCGCCGTCATCAGCATCTTCCAGCCCTGCCCGATGCGCGCCTCACCGCCGATGATGTAGTCGAGCGGGATGAAGACATCGCGACCCTGATTGGGACCGTTCTGGAACACCTGCATCGAGGGCAGATGACGACGGCCGATAGTCACCCCCGGCAGATGCGTCGGGATCAGCGCCACGGTGATGCCGAGTTCTTCCCGCGCCCCCAGCAGATGGTCGGGATCATAGGCCTTGAAGGCGAGGCCAAGCAGAGTGGCGACGGGACCGAGCGTGATGTAACGCTTGTGCCAGTTGAGCCGCAGTCCCAGCACTTCGCGGCCCTCGAACTGCCCCTTGCAGACGATGCCGGTGTCGATCATCGCGGCCGCATCCGAACCGGCCTCCGGACTGGTGAGCCCGAAGCACGGAATCTCGCGGCCATCGGCGAGGCGCGGCAGCCAGTGCCGGCGCTGCTGGTCGGTGCCAAACGTCATCAGAAGTTCGCCCGGCCCAAGCGAATTCGGCACCATCACCGTGACGGCGGCGGCAAGCGAACGCGACGACAGCTTGCG
Organism: Bradyrhizobium sp.; assembly: GCA_040392305.1. GTDB lineage: Bacteria > Pseudomonadota > Alphaproteobacteria > Rhizobiales > Xanthobacteraceae > PRO6. Next base: position 2,185 of record JBEBWH010000060.1, read on the forward strand.
CACCACTTCCGAATGCGCATAGGGCGAGAAGCCGAGCCCGCCATACTCCTTCGGAATGATCATGCCGAAGAATTTTTCCTGCTTGATATAGGCCCAGACCTCGGGTGGCAGATCACGCCATTCCCAATTGATCTTCCACTCGTCGAGCATGCCGCACAGCGTATCGACCGGACCGTGCATGAAGGCCTGTTCTTCGGCGGTCAGCGTGGCGCGCGGAAACGCCAGCAATTTATTCCAATCCGGATTACCAGCGAACAGATCGGCGTCCCACCACACGTCGCCGGCCTCCAGCGCCTCGCGCTCGGTGTCGGACATTTCCGGCAGCACCTTGCGAGCCCAGCCAAAAATCGGGCGGCTGATATAGTCGCGACGGAATGAACGGCTCATCGGCACTCTCCTCCTGATCGAGATGGCATGCAGCGCGAGGCATCGCCGCCGCGGACTTCCGGACGTAGCCCGCCACAACCTTATAATGGCAGATTTGAGATCGGGTTCCCGCGACGTTTCGCCCGAGGCGCAGCTATTTCGGCCGCTTCATCTCGAACATCATATCGGGACGGATTTCGGCATAGTCGCCGAGACGTCCGGCGCGCAGAATGGGATGCGCCTCGGCGGTCTGATAGACGCCGTCGCGGATCAGCGACTTATCGATATGCACGGCGACCACTTCCCCCAGCGTCAGCCACGAATTGACCTTGCGGCCGTCGGCTCCCTGCAGCTGGACGATCTGCGCGACCTTGCACTCGAACGACACCCGCGCCTCGCCCACCCGCGGCACGTCGACAAATGTGCTCGCCACCGGCGTGAGTCCCGCGAGCGCGAACTCGTCGACCTCGTGCGGCACGGTGGCGGAGGTGGCGTTCATCGCCTCCGCGATATCCTTGGTGGCCAGATTCCACACGAACTCGCCGGTATCGGCGATGTTGCTGACGGTGTCCTTCCAGTCGATGCTGGAGAACCCGATGATCGGCGGGACGTAGTTGAAGGCGTTGAAGAAGCTGTAGGGCGCCAGATTGACGAGGCCGCTCTTGTCGCGCGAGGCGATCCAGCCGATCGGTCGCGGACCGACAATGGCGTTGAACGGATCATGGCGCAGGCCGTGACCGTTGCGCGGCTCGTAGCTATGGAAATCGATCATGGTGAACCCGCCCCGCTCAATGACGCGACGGCGCGGCGGCTGCGCCGAGCCCCGCCAGCACGAAATCGATCATCTGCTCCAGCGTCGGGTCGGGCTTATCGGCGCATTCCTTGATGACGTAAGGGTGGAAAAACCGGAGCATCGCGGTGCAGGTGCATTGCGCCGCGGTCACGATATCCGCCACCCTGAATTCGCCGCTCTCGACACCATCCGCGATCACGCCGCCGACAGTGGCGATCAGGCGTTCGACATGGGCATGGCAGGCGTCCCAGTTCTGCTCCATGGCCATCATCACCATTTCATGCAGCTTGGCGTCGCCAATGAAGAGTTCGACATTAAGGCGGTGAATTGCGGTGAGCACCGCGCGCAAGCGCTCGACCGCCGGCCCCGGCCGGGCCGCCACGCCCGCCGTCGCCGCCTCGACCTCGCCCATCAGCCGCACCGCGACGCCTTCATGGATCGACTTCTTGGAATCGAAGAAGCGATAGACATTCGCCGGGCTCATATGGAGCGCCTTGGCGATGTCGGCCACCGTGGTCTTCTGATAGCCGATCTCGCGAAACAGCTTTTCCGCGGCGATCAGTATCCGCTGGTGGGTATCGGCTTCGACCGGATCGGAAACGATGCTCATGGTCCTCACAATCTCAATTCATTCCGCGGCCGCTGCAAGCGGAATTCTGCCGGCATCCTCAGCCGATGCGCCCGCCGTCTCGGGGCCCGGCCCACGCTCGTCCAGCGTCTTCCTGAACCACAGAGCATAAAGCCCCGGCAGATACAGCAACGTCAGGAAGGTGGCGACGAACAGTCCGCCCATGATGGTGATCGCCATCGGCCCCCAGAAGGCCGAGCGCGACAACGGAATCATCGCCAGAATCGCCGCCAGAGCCGTCAGCACCACCGGGCGCGCGCGCCGCACCGTCGCCTCGACGATCGCCTCGCGCCGCGTCAGGCCATGGCTGACATCGGTCTCGATCTGGTCGACCAGAATGACGGTGTTGCGCATGATCATGCCGGCAAGCGCGATCAGGCCCAACAGCGCCACGAAGCCGAACGGCTGCCCCGCGACATTGAGGCCGAACGAAGCGCCGACAATGCCGAGCGGCGCGGTGAGGAACACGAGAACGAGCCGGGAGAAGTTCTGAAGCTGGATCATCAGGATGCCGAGCATGGCTATCAGCATCAAGGGAAACAGCACGAAAATCGACTCGTTGCCCTTGGCGGCCTCCTCGATCGCCCCGCCCATCTCCATGCGATAGCCGGCAGGCAGAGCGTCACGGATTTCCTTCAGCAGCGGCCAGATCGCGTTGGATACGTCGGGCGCCTGCGCGCCATCGGCGACATCGCCGCGCACGGTGATCGCCATGTCGCGGTTACGCCGCCACAGGATCGGCTCCTCATGCGCGTAGACGATGCGCGCGACCTGCTGCAGCGGCACCGCAAGGCCGTTGCGCGAAGTGACGACGAGATCGCCGACATGACCGAGATTGAGCCGCTCGGAAGCGACCGCGCGCGCCACCACGCTCACCTTCTCGACGCCGTCGCGCACCGTCGTCACCGGCACGCCGGACAGCAGCATGTTCAGCGCCTGCGACAGATCCTGCGGCGTCAGCCCGAGCGCGCGGGCGCGCTCCTGATCGACCTCGAGCTTGAGATACGGCGTGCGCTCGTTCCAGTCGAGATGAGTATCGATCATCTTGTCGTTCCGGCGCACCACATCCCGGACCTGATAAGCGATGTCGCGCACCACCTTGCTGTCCGGTCCTATGACCCGGAACTGAACAGGGAAACCGACGGGCGGGCCGAAATTGAAACGGTCCACCCGGACCCGCGCCTCCGGCAGTGCGCCTTCGGCCACGGCCGCCTCGATATGCTTCTTGATGCGCTCGCGCGCGTCGATGTTCTTCGAGACGATGACGATCTCGGCGAACGCCTCGTTGGGGAGCTGCGGATTGAGCCCGAGCCAGAAGCGCGGCGAGCCCTGACCGATATAGGTGGTATAGGTCGCGATATCGGCATCGTCCTTGAGCAGCGCCTCCGCCTTTTTCGCCGTCTCGGCCGTGACGCTGAACGAGGTACCCTCCGGCAGCCGCAGTTGCAGGAACAGTTCCGGCCGCTCCGAAAGCGGAAAGAACTGTTGCTGGATGAGGCCGAAGCCGGCGATGGAGGTAACGAAAACCGCGACCGTCGCCGCCACCACGCTCACGCGCCAGCGCACGCACCAGGCGACGACACGGCGCAGCGCGCGATAGATGCGCGTCTCATAGATCGCGTGCGGATCGTGATGGACCTGATCGGCGACCGCGAAATCCGGCAGCAGCTTGACGCCGATATAGGGCGTGAAGATCACCGCGACGAACCACGACGCCACCAGCGCAATGGCAACGATCCAGAAGATGCCGCCGGCATATTCGCCGACCGCCGAATTGGCGAAGCCGATCGGCAGGAAGCCGGCGGCCGTCACCAGCGTGCCGGTCAGCATCGGAAACGCGGTGGATTCCCAGGCGAAGGCGGCGGCCTTCAGCCGGTCCCAGCCCTGCTCCATCTTCACCACCATCATCTCGACGGCGATGATGGCGTCGTCGACCAGCAGGCCGAGCGCGATGATCAGCGCGCCGAGCGTGATGCGATGCAGATCGAGGCCCATCGCATTCATCACGATGAAGACGATCGCCAGCACCAGCGGCACCGACAGCGCGACGACGATACCGGTGCGCCAGCCGAGCGCGAGAAAGCTGACGAACAGCACGATCGCCAGCGCCTCCATGAAGGAGTGAACGAATTCGCCGACCGCATGCTCGACCACCAGCGGCTGATCGGCGATCTGCTCGATCTCGACGCCCTGCGGCACGTTCTGCATGAAGGCGGCGGTCGCCGCGCCGACATGCTTGCCGAGTTCGAGAATGTTGGCGCCGTTGGCCATCACCACGCCGACGCCGAGCGCGGGCTTGCCGCGCTGGCGCACCTGATAGGTCGGCGGATCGATGAAGCCGCGCGTCACGGTCGCGATATCGCCAAGCCGGAAAGTGCGCCCATCGGCCTGCACCGGCGTTTCCGCCACCGCCTGCGCGCCATCGAGCGCACCGGTGACACGCAGCGCCATGCGCTGGGATGAGGTTTCGATGATGCCGGCGGGAACGACCGCGTTCTGCTTGGCGATCGAATCAAACAGAACCTGCGGCGTCACGCCGAGCGTCGCCAGCTTGGCCTGCGAGAACTCGACGAAGATCTTTTCGTCCTGGACGCCGTAGAGATTGACCTTGGTGACGCCTTCCACCTTGAGAAGACGCTGGCGCAACGCCTCGGCGATCTTTTTCAACTGGGCGTAATCCGCGCCCTCGCCCGTCAGCATATAGAGGATGGAATCGACGTCGCCATATTCATCGTTGATGCTCGGCCCGATCAGGTCGGCGGGCAGATTGCCGCGGATGTCGGTCAGCTTCTTGCGGAGCTGATAGAACAGTTGCGGCACATCCTTCGGCGGGGTGTTGTCCTTGAAGATCACCTGCATCGCCGTGAAGGACGGCTTCGAATAGGTCTGCACCTTGTCGAAGTAAGGCAGTTCCTGCAGCTTCTTCTCGATCGGGTCGGCGACCTGCGTCTGCATTTCGTCGGCAGTCGCGCCGGGCCAGATCGCCGAGACGACGACGAGCTTCACCGTGAAGGAGGGGTCCTCGCCACGGCCGAGCTGCTGATAGGACAGGAAGCCCCCGACCCCGAGCGCGACGATGAAGAACAACACCAGGGCCTGATGCCGGACGGCCCATGCCGACAGATTGAAGCGTCGCATTGGAAGCTCCGTTCAGAATGACAGGGACGAAACGACGCGGACTTTCTGCCCGGTGTCGAGCTTCTGCACGCCAAGCATGACGACGGAGGCGCCGTCCTCGATGCCGCCGGTCACCAGAACGTCCTTGGCCTCATAGGCCTTCACCTTGACCGGCACGAGACGCAGACGGTCGCCGTTGCCTTCGACGACGAACATCGACGGACCATTGCCCTGATCGAACAAGGCCGACAGCGGCAACCGCGCCACGCGCTCGCTGTTCGGGTCGGCCAGCGTCAACGTCGCCGTCATGCCAAGCTGAATCTTGTCGTCGGCATCGGGGAGCGAAAACTTGGCGAGATAGGTTCGCGTCACGGCGTCGGCCGCCGGCGCGATCTCGCGCAGGCGCGCGGCATATTTCCGGTCGGGCTCGGACCACAGCGTCACGCTGGCCTGGCCGTCGCGCGCCCGGCCCAGCAGGGTTTCGGGGATCGACACCACCGCCTCCTTCTCGGCGGAGCGCGCCACGCGGATCGCCGCCTGTCCCGCGGCCACCACCTGCCCGGGATTGATCAGCGTCGCGGTCACGACACCCCGGCTGTCGGCGACCAGCGTGGTGTAGGACAGGCTGTTGCGGGTCAGCTCCACAGAGCGCTCGGCGCGGTTGAGCCGCGCCCGCGCCTCGTCGGCAGCGGCGCGCGCCTGATCCATCTGCGCCTCGGTGGCCCAGCCCCGCGCGCGCAACTCCTTCACGCGGCCCTCGGCAGCGGCTGCCTGCGCCAGCACGCCGGTCGCGGCGCGGAATTCGGCCTCTGCCTGCTCCGCCTGGAGCTTGAGATCGACGCTATCGAGAGTGGCAAGCGGCTGCCCCGCCTCGACCCGATCGCCGACCTCGACAAGCCGCTGCGCCACCTTGCCGGCAACCCGGAATCCCATGTCGGTTTCGATCCGGGGCCGGATGGTCCCGACAAAACTCCGGATCGGCGCTTCCGGGCGATACTCGACCTTCGTCACCAGAACCGGCCGGGTGGGCTGATCCTTCTGCGCCGCCGTTTCGTTGCACGCGGCAAGCGCCAGCGTCGAGACGACGCCGAGCGCAATGCCTAGCGACTTGATTTGACTGTGGAAAAACGGAAGTTCGGGCATGGGAGAACCTCGCTCGGGCGAAATTCAGCCATTCATACCCTAACTAGTGATGATTATCAATATTCGTCATTAATCACAAATTGTATCTCCGCTCTCCGGATCGGCAGTCCTTCACACCGTCCGGGCGCTCATGGTCAGGAGGTCGTAGCGCGCCACCGTTTCGGCATTCTGATTGACCACCTCCACGTCCCAGCGCACCTCGCCATATTCGGGACGCCGGGCGGGGGCCTTGTGCTTTACCGTGAGGCGGACCTGGATGGCGTCGCCGGGGGATACCGGCTTGAGGAAACGGAGATTGTCGAGGCCGTAATTCGCGAGCAGCGGCCCCGGCGGCGGATCGACGAACAGGCCCGCCGCGAAGGACAGGATCAGATAGCCATGGGCGACCCGGCCCGGAAAGAACGGATTGGCCCTGGCCGCCTCCTCGTCCATATGCGCATAGAACGTATCGCCGGTGAAATGCGCGAAGTGCTCGATATCTTCCAGCGTGATCGGGCGGCTCGCGGTCTGCACCGTGTCGCCGATCTTGAGTTGATCGTAGTTCAGCTTGAAAGGATGGACCTCCGCCACCGGGGCCGGCGCGCCCTTGATCCAGCTGCCGGTCAGCGACACCAGCCGCGCGGGCGAAGCCTGGATCGCCGTGCGCTGCATGTAGTGGAATACGCTGCGCAGCCCGCCCAGCTCCTCGCCGCCACCGGCCCGTCCCGGCCCGCCATGCAGCAGCATCGGCAGCGGCGAGCCGTGCCCGGTCGACTCCTTGGCGCAGTCGCGATCGAGCAGCAGCAAACGCCCGTGATAGGGCGCAAGCCCCATCACCAGTTTCAGCGCCGCGTCGCGATCATAGGTGACGAGCGACGCCACGAGACTGCCTTCGCCCCGCCGCACGAGATCGATCGCCTGATCGACGCTGTCATAGGCCATCACGGTGGCGACCGGACCGAACGCCTCGGTGTCGTGAATGCGCCGCGTGCTCGCGCTGTCCTTCGCCCGCAGCAGGATCGGTGAAATATAGGCGCCGCTCACGGTGTCGATGCCGTCGGCCTCGCAGGCATTGGGATCGCCGAACACGATCTCGGCCTCGGCCTGCAGCCGCCCGATCCGGGCTCGCACCGCCTCGCGCTGCGCCAGACTGACCAGCGGGCCCATGACCTTGTCGTCGCGGCGCGGATCGCCAAGCCTGACCTGCGCCAGCCGCTCGGACAGCGCAGCGACGACGTCGCGCTCGCGCGCGCGCGGCACCAGAATGCGGCGGATCGCGGTGCATTTCTGCCCGGTCTTGGCAGTCATCTCGCGCACCACCTCGCGCAGAAAGATGTCGAACTCGGGCTGGTCCGGCGTCACATCCTCGCCAAGCACAATGGCGTTGAGGCTGTCCCGTTCGGCGATGAAGCGAATGGAATGCCTGGCGATGGCGGGATGGTTGCGCAGCTTCTCCGACGTCTCGATCGACCCGGTGAAGGAAATCACGTCCTGCCCGTCGAGATGATCGAACAGATCGCCCACGCTGCCGCAGACGAGCTGCAGGCTGCCTGCCGGCAGCAGGCCGGACTCATGCATCAGCCGCACCAGCGCCGCCGTGACATAAGCGGTCGCGGTCGCGGGCTTGGCGATCACCGGCACGCCAGCAAGAAACGCAGGCGCGAACTTTTCCAACAGCCCCCAGCAGGGAAAATTGAAGGCGTTGATGTGCACGGCGACCCCGTGCAGCGGCGTGAGAATATGCACGCCGACAAAGCTGCCGCCCTTCGACAGCCCCTCCACCTCGCCCTCCACCACGAAGGGCGTCGCCGGCAATTCGCGCCGGCCGCGCGAGGCATAGGCCGCAAGCGTGCCGATACCGCCTTCGATATCGATGGCATTGTCACGCCGCGTCGCGCCGGTGTCCCCCGCCAGTTGATAGAGCGGCTCCTTGCGCTCGTTGAGATAGCCGACGAGGCCGCGCAGGATATCGGCGCGCTGATGGAACGAGAGCGTCCTCAGCGCCGGGCCGCCGACCTGCCGGGCATGCCGGACCATCGCCGCCATATCGAGCCCCGCGCCCGAAAGCCGGGCCACCACATGGCCGTCGACAGCACTGGGAATCTCGACCAGCGGCCCTGCTGGCGCCACCCAGCGGTCGCACGACAGGCTTTCCAAGGTGATCGGCATCGGCGTCCTCCAGATTTGTTTCGAATGCGGCATCCTGCGTGCCGGCGTCGCGGCGCAGGTCGCATAACCGCTGGCGGCACGTTGACAGCCAGCCTGCTTGGGCTCAAGATTAGCTGACCGCCCGTTCAATTCAAGAGGTGGCGCGCGGCCCTGCCCTCGATCAGGCCAGTGGCCTCGCCCGAGCGATTAGCTGCGGCGAAACGAAAAAATGCGGCGATCCAGCACGCCGTGCGTCAAGGAGGAAACATGGAGCCGATCCTGGTCGACAATCGCGGCGCATGGCGTGTCGTGACCCTCAACCGCCCGGATCGCATGAACGCCTTCACCGCGGAAATGCATCGCGCGCTGGCGCAGGCGCTGGACGATGCGGCCGCCGACAGCGGCTGCCGCGCGGTGCTGCTCACAGGCGCGGGCCGCGGCTTCTGCGCGGGGCAGGACCTGAGCGAGGTCGCGGTTGCCGACGGCAGCGTGCCGGACCTCGGCGTCACCATCGAAAGCTTTTACAATCCGCTGGTCCGCCGCATCCGCGCGCTGCAAAAGCCGGTCGTCTGCGCGGTGAACGGCACCGCGGCCGGCGCCGGCGCCAATCTCGCATTCGCCTGCGACATCGTGCTGGCGGCGCGCTCGGCCAAGTTCATCCAGTCATTCGCCAAGATCGGGCTGGTGCCGGACTCCGGCGGCACCTGGTTTCTGCCGCGCCTCATCGGCGAAGCGCGGGCGCGGGCGCTGGCGCTGCTCGCCGAGCCGATTACCGCCGAAATGGCGGCGGATTGGGGGCTGATCTGGCGCGCGGTCGATGACGACAGGCTGAACGGCGAAGCGGAAACGCTGACCGCGCGGCTCGCGACCGAACCGACGCATGGCCTCGCCCTCATCAAGCAGGCGCTGGAACGCTCCGCCACCAACACGCTCGACGCGCAGCTCGATCTGGAGCGCGACCTGCAACAGCAGGCCGGCCGCTCGCCGGACTACGCCGAGGGCGTCAACGCCTTCATCGAGAAGCGCGCGCCGATCTTCACCGGGAGACCGAAGTGACCAAGCAAGCGACCGCGCCTCAACCATTCGCCACCCATCTGCCGCCGGACGATCTGGCGCGGGCCTGCGCCGACGCGATGTGGGCGCAGGACAACGCCAGCCGCGGCCTCGGCATGGAGAAGCTGGAGATCCGCGCCGGCTACGCCAGGCTGACGATGAAAATCCAGCCGCACATGGTCAACGGACACGGCATCGCCCATGGCGGATTCATTTTCACGCTGGCCGACTCGGCCTTCGCCTTCGCCTGCAACACTTACAACGAGCGCACCGTCGCGGCCCATTGCGCCATCAGCTTCATCCGTGCGGGCAAGCTCGGCGACCAGCTGATCGCCACCGCGACAGAGATTTCGCGCTCGGGCCGCTCGGGCATCTACGACATCCGCGTCACCGCCAATGATCAGGTCATCGCCGAATTCCGCGGGCATTCCCGCACCATCGGTGGTGCGATCCTGCCCGATGACGCAAAGAACGATTGAGGAGGAAGCGGTGGGTTCAGCAGCATCCAGTTTCACGGCCGTCAGCAGCAATCCGCAACTCGACGACGCCGAGCACGCCTCACGCGACGAACTCATCGCGCTGCAAACGAAGCGCATGGCGCAGACGCTGGCCCGCGCCTACGACAAGGTTCCGCACTATCGGCAGGCCTTCGACGCCCACGGCGTGCATCCCTCGGATTTCAGGGAGCTGGCCGATCTGGCGAAGTTCCCGTTCACGGTGAAAAACGACCTGCGCGACAATTATCCGTTCAAGATGTTCGCCGTGCCGCGCGAGCAGCTGGTGCGGATACACGCCTCCTCCGGCACCACCGGCAAGCCGATCGTGGTCGGCTACACCGCAGCCGACATCGATGTGTGGTCGGAGGTGATGGCGCGCTCGCTGCGTGCGGCCGGCGCGCGCAAGGGCATGCTGATCCACAACGCCTACGGCTACGGCCTGTTCACCGGCGGGGGGGGGGCGCCATAACGCGCCGCCCGGGGCCGCGGCACCCGGGGGCCGGGGGCGGGGGGGGGGGCCGCAACG
>JBEBWH010000061.1:0-12337 GCA_040392305.1 Bradyrhizobium sp.
AACGACCGAAGCTTTACCGGCGCGGTTGGCGTCGGTGATGATGGCGAGAGAGGCCGCAGAATAACGAACGATTGCGATGCGAAAGTGTCATGAGGTGATGGCCGGGGGCGTCACCGCACGTCCTGCGGCCTCATGATCGTGGCGAGGCTATTCCCCACCGAATTGTCGATCGCTGCCGAACCTGGCTGCCGGCAGCGCTCTTCCACGCCATGGCGCGGCGCCGGAGCGTACGGCTCCGCGGGCCTGAAATCTTCCGTGCTTCGGAAACACCCGGTTCCACGGGCCATGGGCGACTATTGACAGCGTCCGTCCAGGCGCTAATGTCAACCAAATGGTTGATATATGAGATAGCGCGATGCCACTCTCCGCCGCCGATCTTCCTGCCTTGGTGCGTCAAGCGATCGCTGGTGGACTGGCGATACCGGCGCATCCGCTCGCGCTCGATGGGCAGCGCCGGCTCGATGTGCGCCGTCAGCGGGCGCTCACGCGCTACTACAGGGACGCCGGCGTCGGCGGCCTTGCGGTCGGCGTCCACACCACCCAGTTCGCCATCCGGGAGGTCGGCCTTTACGAACCGGTTCTGAAGCTCGCCGCCGAAACGGCGCGCGAGAGCGGGGGTGCGGAGTTGGCCATGATCGCCGGTCTGGCCGGGCGCACCGATCAGGCGGTCCGGGAAGCCGATATCGCGGCCGGCCTTGGCTACCATGCCGGCCTTCTCAGCCTCGGCGCAATGCGCGATGCGGACGAAGACGGCATCATCGCGCATTGCCGGGCGGTCGCGGGGCATATCCCGCTGTTCGGCTTCTATCTCCAGCCGGCTGTCGGCGGCCGGCATCTGCCGCGGTCGTTCTGGAAGCGCTTCTGCGAAATCGACAACGTCATTGCGATCAAGATCGCGCCGTTCAACCGCTATCGCACGATCGATGTCGTTCACGGGCTGGTCAACGCGAAGGCCGAGGATCGCATCACGCTTTATACGGGGAACGACGATCACATCGTGCTCGACCTTCTCACGCCTTTCGTGGCGCATCGGGCGGGAGCGCCGGTCACAGTCAGGATCAAAGGCGGCCTGCTCGGGCACTGGAGCGTGTGGACACGCTCCGCCGTCGAGATTTTTGCAAAATGCAAGGCTGCCGCGCAAAACGGAGTCGCGCCGCAGGAGCTGCTTGCCCTCGACTCGCGCGTGACGACGATGAACGCGGCGCTGTTCGACGTCGAGAACGATTTTCACGGCTGCATCGCCGGGTGCCACGAGGTTTTGCGGCGGCAGGGGCTGCTGGAGGGCATCTGGTGCCTCGACCCCGCCGAAGGGCTCGGCCGCGGGCAGAGCGAGGCGCTCGATCGCGTCATCAGCGATTTTTCCGATCTGACCGACGACGCCTTCGTTGCCGGCAATCTTTCCCGATGGCTTGAAAGCAACTAGCAGCAACATCAGCAACGAGACAGTTGAATGACCCAGGCTTACCCCGACTATTTTGCCAGCGAGGCGGAGCTGGACGACTTCATGTCCACGCCGGACGAGGCGCTGATCGCCGATCTGCAGGCGATCGACGGCGACATCATGGTGGTGGGCGTCGGCGGAAAGATGGGGCCGACCGTCGCCCGCATGGCGAAGCGGGCGGTGCCCGAGCGTCGCGTCATCGGCGTTGCGCGATTTTCCGAGCCGGGACTGAAGGACTATCTCGAAGGGCACGGCGTGGAGACGATCAGCGCCGATCTGCTCGACCGCGAGCAGGTGGCGCGGCTGCCGCAGGTCCGCAACGTCATCTTCATGGCCGGGCGTAAGTTTGGATCGAGCGGTTCGGAAGAACTGACATGGGCGATGAACAGCCATGTGCCCGCGCTCGTGGCCGAGCATTTTTCGCGCAGCCGTATCGTCGCCTATTCTACCATATGCGTCTATCCGTTCGCGCCCGTGGCGCATGGCGGCTCGCGCGAGGAGGATGCGGTCGCGCCTCCCGGCGAATATGCGATGTCCTGCGTGGCGCGCGAGCGCATGTTTCAGTACTTCTCGAAAGCGCACGACACCCCGGGGCTTTTGTTTCGCCTCTCCTATGCGATCGACATGCGTTACGGCGTGCTGCACGATCTTGCACTCAAGGTGATGGCCGGCGAGGACATCGACGTGTCGATGGGCCACGTCAACGTGATCTGGCAGGGCGACGCCTGCGCGCAATCGCTTCGCTCGCTGCGGCATGCGGCCGTGCCGGCGAGTCCGCTCAACGTCTCGGGTCCGGAAACGGTTTCGATCCGCTGGCTTGCGCATGAGTTCGGCAAGCGGTTCGGACGAGAGGTCAGGATCGTCGGCGAGGAGGCATCGACCGCCTGGATCGCCAACACCTCGCAAGCCGTAAAACTGTTCGGCTATCCGCGCGTGCCGCTTGCACGGCTGATCGACTGGCAGGCGGACTGGCTCAAGCGCGGCCTTGCGAGCCTGAACAAGTCCACTCATTTTGAGGTCAGAACAGGGACCTATTGAACCATGGCGGCTTCGGAGCGGGCGCTCGGAGAATCCGACGTCGACCAATGCATGCACCTTGTCGCGGGAGCCGGCTGGAATCAGACCGCGAACGACTGGAAGACTATTTTTCAGATCGGGGAAGCGCGCGGCCTGTTCAACGGTGATGCGCTGATCGCAAGCGCGGCGATCGTCAGGCACGATCCGATCGGCTGGATCTGCATGGTTCTGGTCGCGCCGTCCGAACAGCGCCGCGGCCATGCCACCCGTCTCCTGAATTGGGCCGGCGAGCGCCTTAAGGAGCTTGGCCTGATCGCGGGGTTGGACGCGACCCCGGCCGGGCGCACCGTCTACCTGCCGCTCGGATATCACGACATCTATCCGATCACCCGGCTGCAGGCGGCGACGCCGCTTCGTCCCGCCGGGGCTCCACCGGCTCTCGCCGCACGATCGATCGGCGTCGATGACGTCGATTCGGTTCTGGGCTCGATTCTGGCGCTGGACCGGCGCGCCTTCGGCGCCGATCGCGGCGAACTGCTCGCGAGCCTGATCCGCCGCCGTCCCGATATCGCGACGGCGGCGTTCGACGGCGATGAGTGCGTCGGCTTCGTGCTGGCGCGCGAGGGGTTGCGGGCGACCCAGCTTGGACCGGTCGTCGCCCGCGATGAGGATATCGCCATCGCGTTGCTCGATGGCGCGCTGAGGAAGATCGAAGGAGCCGCCTTCATCGACGCGCCCGACCGTCACCAGAAGCTGCGCGCCTGGCTGGAGGCGCATGGCTTCACCGCGCAGCGGCCCTTCATGCGGATGCTTCGCGGCAGCGACCGTCCGTTCGACGACAGCAGCTTGATTTTCGCGCTGACGGGGCCGGAATTCGCCTGATTAATTCCGGCGCGGCTGACGCAGGCGAGCGTTGCCCCTGATCGGCATCGCTACCCCATGCCGAGCAGCTTGTAGATCCGGCGGGTATAGGCGCCGAACACCTCGCCGGTCTTCATTTCGAGCGTGCGGGGGTAGGGCAGCTCGATCGGGAAAAACTCCGCCATCCGCGCGGGGCCGGCGGTCAGCACGGCGCAATGCGAGCCGAGCAGAACCGCCTCCTGGATGCTGTGGGTCACGAAAATGATGGTCTTGCGCGATTCCTGCCAGATGCGCAGCAGTTCGAGGTTCATCTTCTCGCGGGTCAGCGCATCCAATGCGCCGAACGGCTCGTCCATCAGCACCAGCTTCGGGTCGTGAATCAGCGCCCGCGCGATCGATGCGCGCTGCTGCATGCCGCCGGAAAGTTCGTATGGGTAGCGGTTGGCGAACCCGGCGAGCCCGACCATTTCCAGAAGGTCGAGCGCGCGCTCCCGGCTCGCCTTGACCGGCAGGCCCAGAATCTCGGCGGGCAGCAGCACGTTGTCGATGATCTTGCGCCATTTCAAAAGCAGCGCCTGCTGGAAAACCATGCCGATGTCGCAGCCGGGCACGAACGGCACTTCGTTGCTGCCGATCTGGATCGTGCCGCCGTCCGCCTTGTGCAGATCGGCGAGGATCTTGAGAACCGTCGTCTTGCCGCAGCCGGACGGGCCGACCAGCGAAACGAACTCGCCGTCGTTCACTTCCATCGTGACGTCGGAGACGGCAAGCACCTCCTGGTCGCGGGTTCGGTAGACCTTGCGCACATTGTGCAGGCTGATCAGGCGTCCGCTCATGGTGTGTCGTTCCTTGCGACCATCGGTGCGGTTTGCGGCCAGGGTCGGGCCTTTTCAAAGGCTCGCGCGGCCTGAAGGACGAGCATGTCGTTGCGGGGCGGGCCGACGATCTGGAGGCCGATGGGAAGTCCATCGTCGGAGAGGCCGCATGGCACGCTTGCCGCGGGCTGCCGCGTCAGGTTGAACGGATAGGTGAAGCCGTACCACGACCGGCCGTTATAGCCCTCCGGAGCATTGCGGCCGACCTCGAACGGCGGCACGGCGAGCGTCGGCGTCAGCAGCAGGTCGTAGCTCTGGTGGAAGGCGGCCATTTTGCGAGCCAGCGCCGCGCGCTCCATCTGGGCGTCCAGATGGTCGATCAGGTCGGCGCCCTTGCTTTGCTCGATCTCGGCGACCAGCGCGGGGTCCATCTCGGAATAGCGCGACGGCGGAAGATTGCGAAAGGCGTAGGCCGTGAGGCCGCGCTTGAAGCGGGCGAGAAGCGGCCAGGGATCGTCGATGACGTGATCGATCCGCTCGACGCGCGCGCCCATCGCGGCAAACGTCTCGACCGCCTTTTCGACGCGCGCGATCACTTCGGGCTTGGCGTTCACGTAACCGAGCGTCGGGCTCCAGCCGATGCGCCAGCGCGACGGGTCGGCATCGTCGAGGTTTTGATGGTAGGGCGGGGGCGACGTTGTCTCGGCTTCCCAGTCCCGAACGTCGGGCTGCGCGATCACGGACATCATCAGCGCGGCGTCGGCGACGGTGCGGGTGATCGGTCCGAAGCTCGCCAGCGTCGCGTAAGGCGTCGGCGGGTACATCGCGACGCGGCCGCCGGAGGGCTTGAAGCCGAACACGCCGGCGAAGCTCGCGGGGATGCGCACCGATCCGCCCGCATCGGTCGCCAGCGCCAGCGGCCCGATCCCGGCGGCGATCGCCGCGCTCGCGCCGCCGCTGCTTCCGCCCGGCGTCATTCGCGTGTTCCATGGATTGCGGGTGATGCCTGTCAGCGGCGAATCCGTCGTGCCCTTGAACGCGAATTCCGGCGTCGTGGTCTTGCCGAACAGCACTGCGCCATGGTCGCGCAGCCGGGCGACGGCCGGGCCGTCCTCGTCCCACGCCGCGCGCGGATCGATCGTGCGCGAGCCGCGCAGCGTCGGCCATCCCTTGGTGTGGATGATGTCCTTCACCGAGACCGGAACGCCGTCGAGCAGCCCTTGCGGCGCATTGCGCTTCCAGCGTGCGGCGGCGGCCTCGGCCTGTCGTCTGGCGGCGGTTTTGTCCACCAGACAGAACGCGTTCAGTTCGGGCTCGAAGCGGTCGAGTTGCCGCAGGACAGCGTCGAGCGCATCGACGGGCGTGAAATGCCCGGCTCGAAAGCCGTCCAGCAATTCATGCGCGGACGCCAGCGCCAGTTCTCGATCGGCGCTGCTCATGCCGGGCCTCGATCGAGCCTCGCGTCCTTGACGACGAAGATGCGCTCGAGCAACAGCACGACGCCATACAGCAGCACGCCGAGCAGGGTCAGAAGGATGACCGCCATGAACATGCCGGCGGTGTCGAGCTGGCTTTGCACCTGAATCATCAGATAGCCGAGCCCGCGGCTGGAAGCGACGAACTCGCCGACGATCGCGCCGGCCACGGCGAGAATCGCACCGACCTTCATGGAGGAGAAGATGTAGGGCAGCGCGCCGGGAAGCTGGATCTTGGCGAAGATCTGGAATCGCGATCCTTTCAGGCTGCGCACCAGATCGATCAGGTCGGGCTCGATCTCACGCAGGCCGCGCGCGGTATTGATGAGGATCGGGAAGAAGGAGATCAGAAACGCGAACAGGATGTTGGTCTTGATGCCGTAGCCGAACCACACGACAAGGAGCGGTCCGAGCGCGACCTTCGGGATCAGGCTGATGGTGATGAACAGCGGGAACAGCGCTGCGTGCAGAAGCCTGAACCAGGAGAACAGCAGCGCGACGATCACGCCGAAGACGACCGCGAGCCCGTAGCCCGTGAAAATCTCAATCCCCGTCGTCAGGGTGTTTCCGACCCACTGATAGCGATCCTCGAACAGGGTCAGGAACGTGGCTGTCGGCGACGGCAGGATGAAGTGCCGGACCATGCCGGAGCTCGATACGAGGTGCCAGATCAAAAGCACGAAAAGATGGACGCCTACGACGATGGCGTAACGCGATATCTGGCCGGAGATGTCCCGCCATCGCGAGGGCATGATGGGAGATCCGATGCGCGGATCATCCTCCCGTGTCGTGGCCGACATGCGTCACTCCCCTGTGACCTTTGCAACATTCATCAACCAACCAATTGGTTGATGAATGTTATTTGTCGCCCCCCGCGCTGTCAATCCGGCCTGAGTGCGCTCAGGACAAAATCCACGACATGGGTCCGGCGGCGGGCGATCTGCTCCTTGCCATTGAAGTTGGTGTCGAAAATCGACGACAGCGTGTGGACATTGCTGAAATAGAAAAAGCCGAGGCCGGCGATCGAGATGTAGAGCTGGACGGGATCGACATCCGCGCGGAACAGGCCGGCGTCCGCGCCGCGCTTGAGCGTCTGCGCGATCAGGGCGATCAGCGGGGAATGCATCTGGCGCAGCGTGGCCGCGCCCTTGAGATGGCGTCCGCGGTGAAAGTTCTCGTCCGACAGGAGCGCGACGAAATCTCGATTGGCCGCGAGGTAGTCGAACGAGAAGCTGACCAGGCGGGCCATCGCTTCGCCCGGATCGCCGCTGCTCAGATCGAGCTTGGCTTCCTCCGCGCGAATGCGGGCATAGGCCTGCTCCAGAACGGCCTGATAGAGCGACTCCTTGTTGGAGAAGTGGTGGTAGACGAGCTGCTTGTTGACGCCGGCCCTTGCCGCGATTTCGTCAACGCGTGCGCCTTCCAGTCCCTTGGTCGCGAATTCCTTGCGCGCCGCCCGGAGCAGCAGGTCGCGGCTCGACGGTTCCGATTTTCTGGTCCGGCGCCGGGTCGCGGCCTGCTTCGCCGACGTGCCGGCCTTGCTGGGAGAGGTCGAGGTGATTGACATCTGATATAACCAAATAGTTGATCTTTTCGTTGACGCGGATTGGCGGCGACGCTAGCGTCCTGATTAACGTACATCGCCTCAGCGGTCGACCGCCAGCGTGCTTGAGCGCATAAATCCAAAAGGGATGAAAGCGCCGCTCCCGCTGCAGCAAGGCAAGGGGGAAGCAATGAAGCGTATCGCGACAAGTTTGACCGCCATCGCGTTGATGGCCGTTTCGTCGACGGCGACCGTTGCCGCCGATCCGGTGACTCTCGTGCTGAACTGGCGGCCGGGGGCGGACCATGCACCGCTCTATTACGCGCTCAGCAAGGGCTGGTACAAGGAAGCCGGCATCGATCTGGCGATCGAGGCGGGCAAGGGGTCGGCGATGTCGGCCCAGACCGTCGGCGTCGGGGCAGCGCCGCTCGGCATCGCGGAGCTCAGCACCACCTTCGTCGCCCGCAGCAAGGGGGCCGATATCGTCGCGGTGATGGCGCTCTACGCCAACAGCCCGTTTGTGTTCTACTGGAAGAAGTCGTCGGGCATCAAAACCATCGCCGATTTCAAAGGGCGCAAGATCGGCAATCCGCCGGGCGATGCGGCGCGCATCATGTGGCCGGCTTTCGCCAAGGCCGCCGGCCTTGACGTGAACGCCGTCGAGTTCGTCAACGTTTCAGCGCAGGCCAAGGTGCCGACCCTTGCCGCCGACAAGGTCGACATCATTTCCGATTTCTACAACGGCCACGATCTGAAGCTGAAGACCTTCGGCGACGATCTCGGTTTTATCCGATGGAGCGATGTCAACCTCAACCCCTATGGCAATTCGTTCATCGTGAATGGCGATTATCTCAAGGCCAATCGCGACAAGGTGGCGAGCTTCGTCCGGATCACCCAGAAGGCCTATAAAGCGTGCGTCGAGACGCCCGCGCCCTGCATCGACGCGCTTCTGGCAAACGCCAGCGGGCTGGAGCGTAATGAAATGATCGATCAGTGGGGCCGCGTGAAGGAACTGATGGCGGACGCGCACACGACGACTGTCGCGCTCGGCTATCTCGATGCCGATCAGGTTGCGAAGACTTACGAGCTGGTCGACAAATATTTCGAGTTGAAAACGCCGTTCAAGCCGGCGGAGGGGTTCACCTCCGAATTCCTCGACACCCAGGTCAAAATGACCAAGCCGTGAGGCCGCCGGCCACGGGCCGGTGAGCCTGGGCTGGCCGGCGCGACCCGCGTCGCGGCGTTTCAGGGGCGCATGAAGGCAAAGTCGGTGTCGGGATCGCAGTTGTCGGCGACGAAGCGCAATTCCGACTGTACGTCCGCAATGCTGCGCGTCACGAGATACTGACTGACGACGAGGCCGAGCAGTGCGCGGCACAGCGCATCGGCGTCCAGGCCCTCGGCGGCCGCCTCGCCCAGGGCCGCCTCGAAGTGATGCGCTGCGATCGTGGCTGCGGACATAAGGCCTCTCCCTGACTTCTGCGCCTCGACATGCACTGAAAGTGAAGCGGGCGCATTGAGCAAGATCAAGCGAAGCCCGCGGCGTTGATGCGCTCGGGCGACGCGCTTCGGCATGCGCCCAAGCACGCCCGTCGGATGGAACGGAGTGTTGATCCGGCTTGCGGTAGCGCTGTTGATTAGGCGCGTGCCGGTTTGCGCCGGCAGGCGACGAGCGGGATGCTGTCACCATTCCCGCAATACGGTGAGAGTTACCGTCAGGCCTTCTTCACGAAGGCGGATTTCAGCTTCATGGCGCCGATGCCGTCGATCTTGCAGTCGATATCGTGTCCGTCGGCCGCGTCGATCAGGCGGATGTTTCTGACCTTGGTGCCGCCTTTGACGACCGACGACGACCCCTTGATTTTCAGATCCTTGATCACGATGACGCTGTCGCCGTCCGCAAGCGGATTGCCATGGGCGTCGCGTATACCGGCATTCTCCGGAGCCTGCACCGTTTCGTCGGCCCCGGCGCGCCACTCATGCGCACATTCCGGGCATGTCCAGAGTTCACGGTCCTGATAGGCGTGTTCGGAGGTGCAGTTCGGACAGTTCATGGCGTCGTTCATAGTCAGCTTCATCCTGATAAGTGGCCTCGTGCGGGAGAGGTCCGGGCACGGGCCGGTCAAGTGTACAGTGGCGGGAGCCGGCTTGCACCGGCCATGGTTTTCGTTTGTCGGACAATGCCGATCAAGCGCTCTCGGCAGACCGGATCGGCGGAGATGCGGAAGCCGTGTTGGCCCTCAGCGCTGCAGCACCACGCCGTCGCGGGCGACGCAGCGTCCCGCCTTATAGACCGCGCGATGCTTCGGCACGGCGCGAGCCGCCGCCCGCAGCCTCGGCGTCGGCCTCGGCCTTCATCAGGGCGCAGAAGCAAGGCCGCCGGCGCTACTTCATGAACGGATTGCGGAAGCCGCCGCTGCTCGGGGTCGTGCGCTGCGGAAAGGCCTGTTCGAGATAGTCGAGCATGGCCGCGCGATCCTTGTCGTCGGGGGCGGGCATGCCGTGGCGCGCCACCATCAGGCTGATCGACTCGTCCCACTGGCGGCGGTTCATGCCCTGCTGTGCCACCAGCTTGAAGCCGTGGCAGGCGGTGCAGGCATAGAACGTTTCGTCGCGCGCCGGACCGGCCGGGTAATCCTCCGGCGTTTCCTCGGTCTGCGCCGCTGCGCAAGCGGTTGCGGCGACGCTCACCGCGAGGGCGAAACCCAGCCGCCGCGCGAGACGCGCGGCGGCCGTGGCGAAGTTGACGGACTTCGACATCAGCCGACCAGCACCGCGATGCGATGCATCGCGTTGCCGCCATAGCCCTGCGGATTCCAGAAGCCGGCGAGATGCGGCTGCATCACGCCCTTGGAATCCGTGCCGCGCGTCCAGATTTCGTAATAGCCGTCGGACGGCAGCTTGACCGTCGCGGTCCAGCGCTGCCAGTCGTATTTGTTCTTCGGCTTGCCGAGTTTCGCCTTGGTCCATGTCGCGCCGAAATCGGTCGAGACGTCGACCTGCTGCACGGTGCGGTCGCCGGCCCAGGCCGCGCCGCGCAGCTTGATCTCCTTGGTGCCCGCGGTGAGCTTGGCGCCGTTCGCGGGGTTCGTGATGATCGAGCGCACCGGCATCGATTCCAGGATTTTGAAGTTCTTCGGATCGCCCTTGTCGCCCGGCACCATCGGCTTGATCGGCACGCGATAGGAAAAGCCGGTCATGCCTGGCCCGTCATGCTCCTTGTCGCGAATCCAGATGCGGTTGAGCCACTTCGCCGACAGCGAACCCGGCCAGCCGGGAATGATGAGACGCACCGGCCCGCCATTGATGTTGGGCAGCGGCTCGCCATTGATCTGCCAGACGATCAGGTTGTTTTCGTCCATCAGCTTCTTGATCGGCACGCCGCGCGAGACGGTCGGTTTGCTGGCGTCGCCGGAGAGATGCAGGTCGCTGCCGTAGTGGGCGGAGAACACCGCTGAGGGCTTGAGCCCGGCGCTCTTGAGCACGTCGGCGAGCCGCACGCCGGTCCATTCCGGGCATCCCGCACCGCCATTGGTCCACTGGTTGCCGCGCGCCTGCGGCGTGAAGAACGAGCGGCCGTTGCCGCCGCATTCCAGCACCTGGCGGCGCGTCACCGGCTTGTATTTCGACTTCAGCTCGCCGAGCGTGAGCGTCAGCTTGTTGTTGACCTCGCCGTCGATCACGAACGACCACTTGTCCGGATCCTTCGCCTCATCCGGCGTCTGGCCGTTGTTGCGCACGAACAGTTTGGATGTCGGCGTGGTGTCGTCGTCGAGCTGGTCTTCCGGAGTTTCCGCAACCAGCGGCCGGTCGCCGAGCACGACGAGCTTGTCGCTCTTGCCGGGGAAGCTGAGATGTTGCGGCCCCTTCTGCGCGGGCGGCGCGCTCGCACCGCCGCTGCCGCTGGCCGGCGGCGATGCCGCCTGGGCGAAGGCGGCGGGAATCAGGCCGCCGGGCATATTGGCGGCGAACGGAATGGCGCCGCCGACCGCGGCGCCCATGGCCGCAAGGCCGGCGCCGCCGAGAAATCCGCGACGCCCGATATCCGCTCTGCGGCCGAACAGTTCGGCATCGGCTCGCTCGGGGTCGTCCTGATAGAGTTCGTTGATCGAACGCTCGCGCATACACTCCCTGAAACGTTTCATGGTCGCTCCTTGGTCGTTAGTCCCGCTTCCCGGGACTGACTAGCCGGCGCGCGCGTCCCGCGTGCCGTTGTGCTGAGACAAGCGTAGTTCGTGGGCAATCGCTGCGCAACGGAGCGATCTGCAAGAGGCGACACGCTGCCGGTGTCGCGCGCAGCAAAAAGCCGGCGTCGCCGCCGGCTTTCGCAAAACTTCAAACTGACAGGCCGCGCGTGATGCGGCTGGTCAGGATGCCGCGGCGATCGCGGCCTCCTCCTGACGCGCGATGGTGCTCTTGACCGCGCTTTGCACCTTCTCGAATGCGCGCACCTCGATCTGGCGGACGCGCTCGCGGGACACGCCGAACTCCGACGCCAGATCCTCCAGCGTCATCGGCTCGTCGGCGAGACGGCGCGCTTCGAAGATACGGCGCTCGCGCGGGTTGAGCACCTTCATCGCACCCGTCAGCGCCTTGCGGCGGTGATCATACTCCTCATGTTCCGCCAGCATCGTTTCGGCGCTGGGAGAGTCGTCCACCAGCCAGTCCTGCCACTCGCCCGGATCGCCGTCGTCGCGGATCGGCGCGTTGAGCGAGGCGTCGCCGCCGAGGCGGCGGTTCATTTCGACCACGTCCTGCTCGTTGACGCCGAGACGCTTGGCGATCAGTTTCACCTGATCGGGATGCAGGTCGCCGTCCTCCAGCGCGGAGATGCGGCTCTTGGCCTTGCGCAGGTTGAAGAACAGCTTCTTCTGGTTCGCGGTCGTGCCCATTTTCACGAGCGACCACGAACGCAGGATGTACTCTTGAATCGACGCCCTGATCCACCACATGGCGTAAGTGGCGAGACGGAAACCCTTCTCGGGCTCGAATCGCTTCACCGCCTGCATCAGGCCGACATTGCCTTCCGAAACGACTTCGGAAATGGGCAGGCCATAGCCGCGATAGCCCATGGCGATCTTGGCCACCAGGCGGAGATGGCTGGTCACGAGCTTGTGGGCGGCGTCGCGATCGTCATGCTCGCGCCAGCGCTTGGCGAGCATGTACTCGTCCTGCGGCTCGAGCA